>CAZBWC010000016.1:0-10341 GCA_964495395.1 Microcaldota archaeon | reverse complement strand
TAGGCGTGAACCTCAAACTTGAGCTCCCTTGACAAAATAGCATTTGCTTTGTCAGTTCCGCTTGATACAGGAGTAAGATGCAACGGACTCAATTCCCTCAATAACTCGATAGGTTTTGACATGGCTTATTCCACCCAATTAGGATTTACTAATCCAAATAACAGCTCATCAATGAATTTTCCGTTATATTTGAAATGCTTTTTCCTTATGCCCTCTTGCACGAAACCGGCTTTTTTGAACGCGTTTTCAGAACCTTTATTGAGTTCGTAGCAACCGGCATTCAGCTTATGCAGCTTCAAAACATTAAATGCATAGGAAATGATAAGTTTAATTGTTTCGGTAGCAAATCCCTTGCCCCAGTAATCTTTTTCCCCAATCATGATTCCAACGTCTGCAAATTTGTGAGCGTGGTTTACAGGCCCGATTTTTACATTTCCTATGTGCTTATCGTCATCCTTTGATATTATTGCGAAGAAAATTATGTCAGAATTGGCAGTTGCGGAACTTACAAAGTCCCGTATTCCCTGAAGCGAATTATCCCCAAAGCGGCTTTCCAGATATTGGGTGGTTTCAGAATCGTTCATCCATCTGTGATACGCAGGACCAATGTCAGATACAAGAAGGTCCCGTAGATAGACTCTGTCGCCCTCCACAAAATGCTTGAACCTTGATTTATCCATGCAATCACTTCAAAGTTTTATCTTTTTGGAATCGTAGTGCGCCTCAAATGACATTGCATCTTCCAGGTATTTTTTAGGAGTGTGAAATCGGAAGCCCGTCTTTAAGAAGGACATGTAATCAGCACCTGCTTCATTAGTAACTCGTTTTACCAATAGGGTACCGCCTACAGCAGCAATGTAAATCCCTTCAGAAGTTTTTCGGTATATTAAGCCCGACTGAAATGGATGAAAATTACCATCCGAGGTATTGAAGCTGCAATTTTTCAAAAATACCCGCTCACCGTTTACAAATGTGGATGTACCAGCATAGGGTTCATCAAAGGCGCATATGAATGAGTCTAAATCAGCTGCATTCCATGACCAATCGATAAAGCCGTGTTTTGGTGTATATAACCTCGGGAAAAATATGCTTAATGCTTCGTCAAGCACAGTTGGCTTGAAGTCTTTTCCCTTTGCAATGTCATCTAGAAACTCTTTGAGAAAAACCAGCTCTTCAGAAGCAGCTGTGTTGAAATAATCAGCCGGAGTTCTGTCAGTTTCCCTGAACTTGTACTTCTTGGATTTCAAGATTGCTCCTGAATCAAATTCAGCCGGAACCATGAACTCGTCAATAGTTTGGATATTGCAGGCACCCACACGGTCGCGCCTGAGTATCTGCCAGGTATAATGCGCACCGCCCCTGTAATGCGGCAATGGTATGCCCATGAAATCCACGAGCCGACCGTTAAATTTTTTCAGCAACGGCTTTCCAAAAGACCACATTTCCCCTAAGCCAATGCCAAGAGTATTCGCAGTTATTAGAGAAGGTAACCTGGAATCCAGATTTATATCTTCGGTTTCAAAATATTCGAAACCGTCTTTCTTAAGCACCGTTTCAAGAGAGGTATTAGCATAAATAATGTCATTAAGCTGCCTTCGACAGGTAAAAATAACGAATTTTATTCTGCGCTCCCTCAGGAGCTTTGAGAATTCCGCCAATAATCTCGACCCCCCAAACAGAATAAAATTATCTATTTTGCCAAAATTCATAATAAACAGCCTTCTAAGCTGATTAAGCTTGAAGATGTTTTAAACTTATCTAAAACACTGTACGGACGTTAATGCCTGCCTCTTTCATGTAGCCCCGGGCCTTTATGACACTCTGGTCAGTAAAATGGAAGATGCTCGAGGCGCAGACAGAATCAGCATGGCCTTTTTTGATTGCGTCAACAAGGTGCTGTAATGTGCCAGCTCCTCCGGATGCGATTACCGGCACATCTACTGAATCAGCTATTTGACGTATAATTGGCAGATCATAGCCTTTCATTGTGCCTTCGTTATCAACAGAGGTCACCAAGAGTTCCCCTGCACCCATTTTCACCATTTCCTTTGAAAATGCTGAGGGGTCTAAACCTGTCGGTTTTGTGCCTGAATGTGTGAATACTTCGTATTTGCCATTATTCAGCTTAACGTCAATGGAAACAACAACGCATTGCCTTCCGAAAAGGTTGGAAGCAGCAGTTATAAAGCCAGGATTTTCAACTGCATATGTGTTTATTGAGACTTTGTCTGCACCGGCTTTTAGCAGTAGTTTTATCTGCTCTAGCGAGGTTATACCCCCGCCTACAGTCAGCGGAACAAAACAGCTTTCTGCAACTTTACTTACCAGTTCCGCTGATATGCACCTACCCTCCCGATTAGCCATGATATCCAGAAAAAGCAGCTCATCAGCACCTTGGGCGTCGTAGATTTTTGCAGCAGTTACAGGATAACCAGTATCACGAAAACCATGGCTGAAATTAACGCCTTTTACGCATCTGCCATCTTTAATCAGCAGGCATGGAATGAGCCGGTTTTTGAGCATGCTAATCCACACTCCAGTTCATGAAATTTTCCAGAACCTTCAGCCCGCACCGCTGGCTTTTTTCGGGATGGAACTGCGTGCCGAACAGGTTATGTTGCCTTATGGAGGAAGTAAATTTGATGCCATAGTCACATGTGGAGCTTACTACTGAATCAGAAGCGCAAACCAGGTGATAACTGTGAACAAAGTAAAATGCAGGCACTTTCTCAAGGCCCTTGAACAAAACGCTGCCTTCTCGAGGATAGACGTCGTTCCAGCCCACATGAGGGATTTTCAGGTTTTTCACACTCTCACCAAAATATCTTACAGAACCATCTATCCATCCTAGGCCTTTATGTAGACCGCCTTCATGGCTTTCTTTTGCCATCAGTTGCATTCCCAGGCAAATTCCAAGAAAAGGCTTTTTTTTATCAATGACTTCTGAACTCAGAATATCGATAAGCCCGAGCCTGCGCAGGTTTGCCATGCCATCTCCGAATGCCCCTACCCCAGGCAGTATTATTCGCTCAGCAACCTTAAGCTCTTCGGCATTGTTAGTAAGCAGGGCATCGGCCCCAAGTGAAAACAATGCATTTTGCACTGAGGCAACGTTCCCCATGTCATAATCAACGATTGCTATCTTCATTGTAATTCCACAAGTCCTGGTCCCATAGTTTTGGGCCTTTTTTGATTTTTGAGGGTTCATGCTTGTGAGGGCTGACGACGTGCTTTAGCGCCATTTCCATGAACTCATCTTCAGTAATGTCCAGCATTTTCAGGAATATGTCAAGGCTTGCAGGCCTTTTTCCGTCATATTGCTCGATTTTTTTGGCTGCTTCCTCTTGTGAAATGCGCTTGTTTCTCAGGTCAAGGCTCATGAGATGCGCTGTTCTTCCGAAGCCGCGCTTAATGAACTTCAAATAGTCGCGTATGCCCTGGAACATGCATTCTACTTTCTCGTAGTCGTATTCTCCAGGAATCCCTTCAACCACAGTGCCTTTCCATCCGAGCTCTTTCTGGATGAGCTTGGAGTTTTCTTTAGGATCCCAGGGAATGTAGCTGCCCAGGCAAACCGAACGGCAGTTTATTGCCCGCAGTTCCTTCAAAGCAGGATAGCGGAAAGGCTCCAGCTCCCGCATTGGAACGTTAATCATGCCCTGCATATCCTCAGCAGTGATGCCCAGATTCACAAACCTGTTGAACCTGCGCTCATCCACTTCCTCGTTTTCGTCGTAGCCATAATAGGCAGTATATTCTGAGCTCGGCTCGCCCCAAATCAACAGAGGCACCTTAAATTTGACCGCAATCTGCATAGGATAGGCAAAAACACCAGTGTGGCAGTGCCAGCAGAAATCACCCTTTCGCTTGAGGGTCTCGAGCATGAGCTTTCGCACAATATGCCAATTTGGCCTGAACTTCATGTAGTCAGCTCCGAGCTGCCGAAGAACACGGTCTGTGTTGTCAAGCGTGGTTGGCCTGAAAAATCCGTGGTCAAATGAAACCACGAGCGGCTTGACATCGAATTTTTTTATCAGAGTGTAGAGCGTGAAAACGCTGTCCTTACCGCCGCTGAAAGGCACTATGCAATCGTACTGGTACTTGCCCCTGTATTCATCCAGGAGCTTTCTGAATTCCTGTTCTTTTGCCTTCCAGTCAATCTGGTGGGTCTTACATTCGTGCTGCCTGCATATTTTACAGATGCCCTCCGTATCATAGGTGATAGTCTCCTGCGTCTCGGGAAGAAGGCATCTTTTACAGGATTTCATGCAATAAGGTGAGTTCATAGTAAACCATTTTAGCAATAATAAAATGCCGTTGTTGATATAAGTATGCTGAAATAGTATTTAATTAGTTATCTTTTATACTCCTACAAACTAGGTGGTTGATTGGATAATTTTGCTCCTTCAGTAAAAGAATTAACTGGCCAGCTCTATGATGAGCGCTCGGGCAAGAAGAGGAATCACGATGCAGCAATACTGATTCTAACTAACAAGACTAACTATTTTATAGACGAGATGGTAGGCCACTTGAGAAACCAGACAAATAAGGATTTTGACATAGTAATCGTATATGGCCCGGCAGACACCAAAGTACCTGAGATAAAAGATTTTAACGTCGTACACATAATAAGAAGCACTGATGTTGGACCTTCAGGTGGGTTTTACCTTGCAGAAAAATACTCTTTGGAACAGGGCTACAGATATTTCATAAGAGCCGAATCAGATGCCATGCCGGTTGACAGGGAGCTTATAGGCGCATTATTAGAAAAAGCAAAGGGCCATGAAGTCATAATGCCCAGATCCTATAATCATGAGATGGATTTGAGAGAGCGTGGAGTGCATAGGTACACCTTGGTCAAAAGAGAGGCGTATCTCAGAAATGGCATAAGCTTTTTCCCGTTTTATTTCGGGGGCGAGGATCTTGAGTTGCAAATGAGGCTGAAAAAAAGCTGCGATGTGATAGAAATAGATAATTATGTTGTACACCCCATACGAACACCCATAGTAATGAATAGTTTCAAGCATTACTATTTCACAAGGAATGAATTATTTGCAAGATGCATGTATAACGGTTTTTTTGAATTTCTGGTGTTTTGTTTCAAAAGAGTTTTCCATCCGTATTTATTTATGCTGCTTACAGGCGACCCTAATAGGAAAGCATTCAGCAAAGCTGTTTTTGACTTCCTAAAGGGCAAGATGTGGATAGAAGCTATAACCAACGTACCGTGGAGTTATTTTGAGAGCGGTATGCAGGATAAGATAAAACCCGAATTGGGGATTATAAAAACTAATACCCCGCAGAATAATGATAACTTTTTCACAGACATGATAGACTTGAAAACAAAACCCAGAAAAACGTTATATTTCAGAAGAGATGGAACAGGCATAATTAATCTAATCTCAGGATATATTAAGCTCACAAAAAACATATTTGACAAAAATATCATAGTTAACATAATGCCATTATATGACCTCATTTTTTACAGTCTGATAACCAAGAGCGTCAGCTTCAAAGACGGCAAAAATTGGCATTACAAGAAATTTTCAAGCTTAGACAGGGCAAAGACAGGCATAAGTCTGGTTTTGGTGCCTTTTGCGCTATCAATATCGCTATTATTTACAGTATATTCAATGGCACTCATGAAACCAGGCATAAAAAATATCTTTGAAAAGTTCTATAAGGAGTCGGTTTCCTAGGGTTGTAATCCTTATATTAGTTCCCCATTAAGATAGATAGCATGAACCCCTCTATTTTATGCCACAGAGGCATTTGGAAGGAGGTACAGGAACAAAACGCATTAGATGCACTAGTGCAAGCCATAAAGGAAGGATTCGGAATTGAAACAGATTTGCGCAGCTTTAAAGGCAGGATAGTGATAACCCATGACCCTGCGTCTTCTGATAATGTATTAAGCTTGAAGGAACTTTTCGAGCGCATCAAAAGCGAGCCAAACTTCAGGAAGGCATATTATGCGCTGAATATAAAGGAAGATGGGATAGAACAGAAAGTGATTGAATTGCTAGATGAATTTAGCATAGCGGACAGGTGTTTTGTCTTTGATATGTCTGTGCCATCTGCAATAACCTTTAAAAGAAAGAAAAATGAGCTAAAATCGAAAATCATGATTGCCACAAGGGAAAGCGAATATGAAAATGCAACATTATACGAGGATTCACAGGTAGTCTGGATGGATGAATTTGAAAGCAATTGGATAGATATGGACAGGATTGCAAAGCACATAAATAACGGAAAAATAGCAGTTGTCGTATCTCCAGAGCTTCATAAGAGGGAGCATAAGGCAGTATGGCAATATTGCAAGGATTTGATAGTGCAAAAGAAGCAGGTACTCTTATGTACTGATAGGCCATTTGAATTTGATAAGTATTTGGGTGATTAGGATATTACGGGCAATAATATTTGATATGGACGGGGTTCTGGTAGATGCCACTGAATGGCACTATGAAGCCCTTAACAGGGCACTCAGGATATTCGGTTATGAGATAACCCGTGAGGAGCACCTTCATAGATATAACGGCCTACCTACAAGAGTCAAACTTGAGATGCTGACTAAAGAAAAGGGCTTGCCACAAGCGCTTCATAAATTTATCAATAACCTGAAGCAAGTATACACAGGAGAGGAAATAAAAAAACAGTGCAGACCCAGCATAGAGAAAATCAAAATGTTGCGGATGCTGAAGGAGCAAAATTACAAAATAGCCGTATGTTCCAATGCCATACGCTCAAGTGTAGAGCAGATGCTTAAAAGCTCCGATTTGTTCACGTATTGCGACTTCTATTTGAGCAATGAGGATGTAAAACACCCGAAACCATCGCCAGAGATATATGTGGAAACTATAAACCACTTCCAGTTGCAACCTGAAGAATGCCTCATAATAGAAGATTCGCCAAGAGGGATTGAATCAGCAAAGGCATCCGGAGCATATGTTATGGAAGTGAAGGGTTACGAGGAAGTAACTTATAAAAATGTTCGGAATAAGATTGACGCTATAAACAAATCGAGGTAGGTGTTATATGGTAAATATCGTAATTCCCATGGCAGGCAGAGGTTCACGTTTTGCTGAGAGAGGTTATGCATTTCCAAAACCGCTGATAGAGATTAAGAAAATGCCTATGATACAGGTGGTCGTAAACAATCTAAAGCTTAGAGGAAAGCACAGGTTCATTTTCATATGCCAGCGGGATCATTATGACAAATACTCGCTCGATATATTGCTGAATAACATTGCCCCTGACTGTGAGATTAAGGTGATCGACGGAGTAACTGAGGGTGCAGCATGTACAGTACTCCTGGCAAAGGAATACTTTGACAATGACGAAGAATTGATAATTGCAAATTCGGACCAATATATAGACACAGACATAAATGAATTTGTAGAAAAGGCACGCACAGCAAAAGCAGACGGTTCCATAATGACCTTTCCTTCATTCCATCCGAAATGGTCATATGCAAAGACCGACAAAACAGGCCATGTCGTAGAAGTTGCCGAGAAAAAACCGATAAGCAATAATGCAACCGTAGGAGTATACTACTTCAAAAAAGGAAGCGACTTCGTAAAGTCCGCAGAGCAGATGATAATGAAGGATGCCAGGGTAAACAATGAGTTCTATGTGTGCCCGGTGTATAATGAGGCCATTGCAAACGGCTTGAAAACAATCATTTACTCCATAAAGCCGGATCAGATGTATGGACTCGGAACTCCTGAAGACTTAGAGGCATTTTTGAGGTCAGAGATCGTAAAAAAGCTTTGACAAGGAGCAATCTGATACGCTATGAAGAATATAAATTACGCCATATTCCACGGCGTAGGGTATGCCCCCGAGATGGATAAGTTTAAGTTTAGCATCGCTAAACAGCTAGCAACTGAATTTAATGTAACCGTAGTTTCCTATTTTCCAAATGAGGCTACAAGGGAGCTTGCAGACCAAAGCTATAACGTTGACTGTATTTACTCTCAGAAATATTTTAAGCATGAGCTAACCGAGCAGGAAATATTCGAATTAGAAAAGTGGCTTGGAACCCCTTTCCTGCTGATTGCCAGATATGTCCATAAGTATTCCGATCCCAGGTATCAGGAAAAGCTAAATGAGCCAAAGTTTAGAAGGCAGGTCTTGCTATACATAGCCCAGCACGTGCATGCATGGAAAAATTTTTTTGAGAAAAACAAAATAAGCGTATTTAGCAATGTGATAGAACCGAAAATAGTAGAAACAACAAGTAACCTGGTCGCAGAAAGACTAGGCCTTGTAGTGGCCAATATAGACGCAGGAAGGATGAGTAATACTTTTATGATTTACAATTCCAGTTGGATACCCGTGTTCTGGAAGAAACTGAGTAGCGGCAAGAGAGACGAATATGCAAAAATTCTTATAGGCAGGTACGCAAATAAGGAAAAACCCGAATATGAAACAATGATTTCAGATTTCAAAAAAACAGGCAAAACTTTCTTAGGCCTTTTGACGGCACTGAAAGACGAGCTGGCTTTATACAGAAAATTGAATAAAAGTGATGACCTGAGATACGCACCACCTGAAATCAGGGTCATAAAACGCATTTTTGACAAACGGATCCGTATGGTGCTAAGCCGGATTTTTTACACAAAAAATTTTGACCCTGAAAAGGAGAAATATTTCTTTTTCCCGCTCCATTTCACTGAGGAATCTTCACTGTCAGTAAGGGAAAGGTTCCTTGACCAGTACGATATACTCAAAGCGATATCGTGGGCATTGCCAACAGGCATAAAATTGGTTATAAAACCCCACCCGCATTGGTATGGATCAGATATTGAGCTTAAAAAAATGTGGAAAATAAAAAATAATGATAATGTGATTGTGCTACCACACAGCACTTCCCCGTATAATCTCATAAGAAATGCTATTGGGGTTGTTATAATTAATTCAACAACCGGCCTTGAAACTATAGCTTTGGGAAAGCCGCTCATAACATTCGGTCATGATGTGTATGGCGAGGAGGGACTTGCAATAAAAATAAGGGATTTCAAGGATTTGCCAAAGGCCATTAATGACTGCATAAATTCCAGAAAAACGTTTGACGAGCAAAAAAGAGCAGAGTTCCTTGCCAATTATTATGCCCATTCGATACAGCTGAGCGGCAGAATAGGGGACAAATTTGAATTAACTGAAGATGATACCAGGAACATAGCAAATCAGCTGATAGAATATATAACGTATTCAATGCGTTAGCTTAATTAGCCAGCAGTAGATCTTTTTTATTTATTCCTTTACATAATCTATTTGGCATATATATGAAAAAAGCTTTGATTACGGGAATAACCGGACAGGATGGCTCATACCTTGCTGAATTACTGTTGAAAAAAGGGTACGACGTACATGGATTGATAAGGCGAACAAGCCACCACAGCACAGAAAGAATCGACCATATATTAGACAGAATAAATGTGATATATGGGGATGTTACAGACTCTTTTTCAGTCTATAAAGCATTGAAAGAAGCTGATCCAAACGAATTTTATAATCTTGCAGCTCAATCTTTCGTAGGAAGTTCTTGGCTAAAACCAGAGCATACATGCGATATAAATGCAGTTGGAGTAGTTAAAATATTAGAAGCAATAAAACATTATAATAAGGAAATGAGGTTTTATCAGGCGTCTACTTCGGAATTATATGGCAGGGCATATGAAACTCCGCAAAACGAAAAAACACCGTTTTACCCAAGGAGCCCTTATGCATTCTCTAAATTAATGGCGTATTGGGCAACAGTAAATTATAGAGAGAGTTATGAGATGTATGCCGTTAACGGGATTTTATTCAACCATGAATCCCCAAGAAGGGGTTTAGAGTTCGTAACAAGAAAGATTTCTTATGAGGTTGCAAGGATCAAATTAGGCCTTTCAAAGACGATAAAATTAGGTAATTTGGATGCAAAGCGAGATTGGGGGTACGCACCAGAATATGTTGAAGCCATGTGGCTCATGCTGCAACAGAACACACCACAAGATTTCGTAATAGGATCAGGGCAGTCCCACAGTGTCAGGGAATTCCTGCAAAAGGCATTTGAAACTGCAAGTATAGAAAA
Source organism: Microcaldota archaeon (assembly GCA_964495395.1). GTDB lineage: Archaea > Micrarchaeota > Micrarchaeia > Anstonellales > Bilamarchaeaceae > DATDYG01. Next base: position 263 of record CAZBWC010000016.1, on the reverse strand, counting down.
TTTTAATGAGTATGTAGAAACAGACCAGAAGTTCATGAGGCCAGCAGAGGTCGATGAGCTTGTTGCAGACTCAAATAAAGCAAGGACAGTATTGGGATGGAAACCGAAAACATCTTTTGACGAATTAGTACGCATAATGGTCGAAGCAGATATAGAGCTATTATCAAAAAGAGGATAAAATGCATATTCTGATAACAGGGGCAGACGGGTTTATAGGTAAAAAATTACTCGCATCACTCAAAGCTACAGAAAAGCATGAAGTA
>CAZBWC010000015.1:11099-15058 GCA_964495395.1 Microcaldota archaeon | reverse complement strand
AAGTATTCTGCTGACAGGAGCTTGCTTACTTTCGCATTCCCGCAAAATATCCTTTGCCTCATCACGCACGAGCGAGCCACTAAGCTGCTCAATTTTCTTCTTCTGCTCCTTCCACTCGGTAAAGAATCGCTCGATAGTCTTGGGAAGCTCTGAATCACTAACGCTAACTAGGGAAGCAGAACTATGAAGGAGCTTCTCCTTGTGTTGCATGTGCTTTATTGCAGCAAGCCCGCAGGCATAAGTCAGCCGTTCGATTCCGTCCTGCACGCTTTCGCGCTTTATAATCTTGAATGCACCTATCTCGCCAGTGCCTTTAAGCATATGATGCGTACCTCCGCATGCCTCATAGTCCACGTCGCCAATGCCGATTATGCGCAGCTCTTTTCCAGGTATTGCGCCGCCCTGATAAAGGCCAAAACCATATTTCTGCTCTGCTTCGTTACGTGGCATAACCTTGACGGTGACCGGCAAGTTGGCCAGTATATATTGGTTAACGCGAATTTCGATTTTATCAAGCTCTTCCTGGGTTATGCGCTTGTAATGTGTCACATCCAGATGGGCCTTGTCAACATCTTTGTGCGTACCACCCTGCCAGGCATGCTTACCCAATATCTCCCGGCATGCAGCAGTAAGCAGATGAGTCACAGTATGATGGCGGGTAACTGCCTTGCGCCTTTCTAGGTCTACAACGCCTTTAACCTTCTGCCCTTTTTTGAACTTACCCAGACTAGTTGCAGAAATTTCGTGAAGCATAACTCCCGACTGCTTTAACACATTGACCAGAGGTACATCATTTAGTGTACCTAGGTCTGCAACCTGCCCGCCGCCCTCGGGATAAAATGCAGTCTTGTCAAGCACAAGATACTTCCCTCCAATAATGCCCAGTACCGCAGCAGTAAATTCAGAATTTTCAGTATAATAAAGCACTCCAGTCTTTGAAAATGAGGAAACATCAGCAAGCTGCTTAGAGGCTTCTTCTGTTTCGTCCTTTGCCCTCACCAGCTTGTAGAAATTACCAGGCATGCTGAACTCAATGCCGTTTTGCTGCCCGACTTCAGAAACATATTCTGGAGTTATGCCATGGCTCTTGTAGAGAAGCAGCAGCTGCTCAGTAGTGATGTTTGAATTGACCGGAGCCGCATTGCCAACACGTTCCTTTAGAGGCACGTTACTGGATGGGGTAGGTACAGTTTTCCCGACAAGATTCAGAACTATTGTACGCGCCTTTTCACGGGTGTTTGAATACCTGTGTTTTTCCTCTTCGAGCACGGTTAGCGTGGTTGACACACCATCCTTTAGATGGGGAAACATATATTGCACATGGTCAGCATGGCCTTTGAGTATTTTTTCAAAATCCAGATTGAGATTGAATTTTTCCTGGAAACCCATCACTCTGCGATAGAGCATACGAAGATTATAGCCCCCACCTGCATTGCTGGGAAGCATGCCATCAGTAATCGTAAAGAGCAGCGTCATCAGATGGTCGGCGCTTGCATACAATGCCTGCAAAGGCTCCAGAGCCCCGAATAGTTCTTCAGTAGTAGTGCCGAGCTTTGCCGCAACCTTGGCTTTCTCAGCATTAATGTCCGAGACCTCGTCTTCGTTAAGGCTGCCAGCCATGCGTGCGTATCGCACGAACAAATCACGGTCTATGTGAATGTCGTTGTCCTTTTTCATCTGCTCTATGACCCCTTTAAAGAGCACTTCATAATTTGTCGGGTCGCCCGTAGTTATCCATGACAACCGCGCAAGGCCAGCACCCATATCAATGACTTTGGTTTTAAGCTCCCGTGAGCCTTCAGGAATTTGCTCGTATTGCATGAAAACGCAATTACCAAGTTCCAGGCCGCGAGCAAAATATTCCATGCTTGGACCGAAGTTCCCGCCACCAGCCCACACATCTTCGATAAAAGTGAGTTCCGTTTCAGGCATACCCAATTGGTGCAAATATGCAAGATCGTGGCCTATGGCTTCGTTCTTCCAGTAAAAGTCGCCTGTTTTTTTTGTGTTGAATGCGTGCTGTCCGAACATCACAAAATTCGTGCTGTGCCTGCCGGTTACGCCAACGTTGCTGATGTCTACGAAGCGTATGCATGGTTGTGGAACAATAAGCGGATTTGATGGAGGCTCAAGCTCGCCATTAACAACATAGGGCTGAAAATCGTTTATTGAAGCGATGGTAAAATACAGGTCATCGCGCCAGCGGGCAACTGTCGGATAGGGCTTTACATAGCCATGCCCGTTTTTTGTGAAGTATTTTTCCAAAGCCTTCCATGTATCAATATAGCCGATTTTTTTCTTAGCCGGAGAATCGCCTATAAAGCGATAGCCTATGCACGAAGCATCACCGCACATCTCCAGCTCGAGGCTCCAGAAATGCCTTCGGCAGTTTGGACATTCCCGCCTTTTGTATCCTTTCTGAAGCAGTATTTCTAGCTGGTAATGCTTTTTCCACTGGCCAGCAAATTCTTTTCTTAGTTTGTCCTTGTCAATATCCATGATATCGGCTCACATAATGGCTATGCATTTTGTTGCGTATGCTATGAATCGGGAAAGATTTTTTAAAGACCCTGTGATGAATCCCTACTGATGTTATATGCTTGAAGATATAGTAAACGCAATTAAAAAGGTTTTTTCCAGCCCACTGTATGTACTTGCGGCGATAGGGGTATGGGTATTGATTGTGACAGCGTTTGCAAAAATAGCCATATATTCAATACCCGGAAATGACCTGGAGTTCTTCCTCGGCGCTACTGAACCGCACATAGCAGTATTGCTGATAGCAGTAAGCCTACTAATGAGCATTAATATAGTGATGAATTTCTGGACCATTAGGATGAACACGGCAACCATAAAAAGTACAGGGATAGGCATAAGCGCAATTGCTGCAAACATGAGTAGCCTGGTATTGGCAGGAGCAGGCTGTATGAGCTGCTTTATAGCCCTGTTCGGGATAGCAGCAACACCTTTAGTTTTCTGGCTGATTGAAAACAGGGCTGCAGCAATCGTAATAAGCAGTATATTGCTGGTGTGGTCATTGAATCAGGCATCGAAAGCAGTTCTGGGCAAATGCACATACAAAACAGACGGAGGCAGAGGAATAACGCCACCAAAGAAAAAAACTGATGAAAACAGGTAATAATATATGATAATATTAGATGTTGTTTTTCTGCTGATTGCGCTGGCAGTTCTGGCAAGGACGGCACAGCTGGTAGTCAATTATCTGACCAAAATATCAGATTATTTCAACATAGGGCATGCTGCAGTTGGATTCCTCCTGCTTTCAACATCGACTTCGTTGCCTGAGCTGGTAGTATCCATCATAGCTTCCGCAGAAGGCCATAGCGGAATTGCGGTTGGCAACGTATTCGGATCCAATGTGGTCAACGTACTTTTCATACTCGGTATGGGCGCGTTTCTATTCGGCATAAAGCCCAAAAAATCAGACTGGAAAAATGCCACACTGATGCTTCTTGCAGTTTCCATAATGACAATGGGCATGATGCTTTTTGTCGGAATAGACATGGTGGGCGGCCTGCTGCTGATAGCGATATTCTGCTTATATGTATTTTATGTCATGCGAAAGCATGTAAAGATAAGGCTTGATGACGGAGTAACCAAGAAACAGGCTTTACAGGCTTTCCTGGGGTTCCTTGTTGCAATAGTGATAGTTCTCATAAGCTCAGTATTTGTGATAAACCTGTCAGCAGAGATAGCGAGAGAGATAGGGCTGGAGGAAAGCCTGATAGCAGCTACCGTAATAGCATTAGGCACGTCATTGCCAGAAGCAGCAGTAGGCATACAGGCAATAAGAAATGGAAAATATGGCCTTATGCTTGGCGACATAATAGGCAGTTCAATGAATAACCTCACCCTAAATCTAGGCATTGCAGCACTATTAAGCCCCATAATTCTCAACGTACCCCTGTTCCTGGCATTCATGGCGTTTTCAGTATTGG
>CAZBWC010000015.1:4987-11005 GCA_964495395.1 Microcaldota archaeon | reverse complement strand
TGATATTGTTCTACTTCATATCAACTTCCAAGGAGCTCAGGGTCAATGAAGGGCTTGTGCTTATTGCGACGTACGTGCTCTACCTTATAGTTATCCTGAATTTTGAGGCGGTATAGAAAACTGCGCCGAACGGTTGGTAGGTTTTTAAGCGCTTGGATTGAATTAATAGCAATGAACTCGAAGGACACGCTGATCGGGGCATTAGCCGTAATTCTCGTAATATCCCTGGTACTTCTACTGACAACTGCCATGGACAACAACGCATATCTAGAAAAAATGTCGAAGCAAAACAGCGAAAAAGCAGAACTGCAGGATAAATACGATAAGCTTGAAGATGAGCATGATGAGCTTTCAGGGCTATATACAGTTCTTGAGAATACGCATATCAGCCTGCAGAACAATTATTCCGAACTACAGATAGGCAATGCACTGCTTCAGGATGAGATATCTCAGCTTAGCCTAAGCTACGATGAGGCAGCAAGCAAGAGAGGAACTGCAGGCATAATAACTTCAGCACCGCTTGACGATGTTGAATTCATAATGGATGAGGATGGGCTGATAATAAGATACCCTGGCCTGAGCCTCGTTACGGGCGGGGAAACTACCTCAATGCACCCTACAATAAGTGTTGGCCATACCGCAATAGTGACCTCAAAGTTCGATGAGAATAGTCTACAGATAGGAGATATAATAGTTTATGAAAAGGCAGGATTATCAGTACCGATAGGTCACCGTATAACAGATATAGAAAAGAATAAGAATGGAGAAATCTGCTACATCGTACAGGGTGATAATAACGACAGACCGGACCTGGGCTGCGTAGAGCCAGACCAGATAGCAGGCCTGCTGGTCGGCACAATATACGGCGAGGGTAATGGTAATTACCAAAGCTGTAAGAGCGGGTATTCAGCAATTACAATAAATAACGAGCTCAGGTGTGTAAGCCAGAGCAGCCTGAGATGCAATTAGCGAGCTGATAAAAACAGCTTAACACACTTTGCAATTCATTTAAATTGATTACTATGGAAAATCAATATTTAGGGATTAGTAGTTAAGGGCTCGTAGCTCAGTCAAGCTTTTGAAAAAAGCTTGACCAAAACCCGCTATCCAAATAGCAAAAAGGTTTTGATCAAACTTTTCCTAAAAGTTTGGGAACTAATCTCTCCCCTAGCGTTTTTTCTTTTAATATGGTCATAAACAGATATGAAGTATGTCTACCATCTGTTTATCTAAAATAGAACGGAAGAAGTGACATTTATGCATATAGACTTATCTAGAGTTGCGAAACCAAATAATAAGCTTTATAAGCTATATAACCAGCTAGTCGACGTAACCATAGATGAATTCAAATTAACTAGAAATCCGCAAGAATCCTTTCGTAGCGAAACCGATAAAGCGGGTGTTGACTACGGTGATCAGCTTAAGAGTACGGAATTAACTATTGAATTGCATCTTAGAACTCAATTTGAAGTACCTAAGGATTCTAAGCTAAATGTATCCGATTTCCCAGCGCTTCGCCTATCCATTTCGTTTTCGAACAAGTTTGGAATTGAGTTTTTTTATGACAGTGTAATTTTGCAGGATTCATCCCAACTTAACAATCTTGAAAGACTATTTAGCGAAAAAATACTTCTAGCTAAAAGAGAAAAATTAAATCTTTTGAAGTATTATTTCGGCGATTCTCCATTTATAGTTCTAGGGGAAAACGGAATCTCCAAAAGTGCGCAAGATATGGAAATGGTAATTGGCGGCTATTTTCAACTTCCAATGATGGGATACAGTAGGAAACATCAAGATAAACTACTTGTTTGGGAAATAATTCACGGTAAAAAACCCGATAGAGGATTCTCTTATGTTATTGGCTTAGACCGGCGGTTAATCGTATTTCCTGATTTTTGCGGTGATCAGGGCGGTGAAGGTAGATCTTCCCTCCAAACCATAAAGAAATTTCTATCTGATGCTAAAGCCAAGGGCATGGTAAAGTTAATATCCTTTGAGTGGGATCTTGATGAGTTCTTAGATTTCTTTAATAGATATGATGTACCATTTTCAACTCAATTTAAGGACGAGATAGAAGATAATGCTTGGGAACTAAGAAAGTTATTACGTTCAAAAGTCGTTAGTGGGGGTCATAGGGATCTTAATAAGGAAATACGTTATTTTTTGGAGGATGTAAGAAATAAGCGCTATTCCTCACTTCAAAATAGTAAGGTATCTACATTGGAAGCTCTTATACGAAATTATTATTTATTAGAAAATGTTGGAAATAACTCTTTATCACTAACCGATATGACTAGGGAGTTATACCGAAACAAAATGATTACGGATGTGACCTATGCCTGTGTTTTACTAAATGAAAGAAATGCCCAGAGTCATGGGCAGCACGGTTACTATCTAGCTTATCCCCTATTTGGTATATTGGTTAGGCTATTAGGTCTGAGAGGTATTATTGAGGATCATATACGCTGGCAAATATTCAAAGAGCTTTTACCAACTATGGTAACGGACTGGAGTACCTATTCAAGCATGACCTGCTATTTGACAAATAAATGGAAAGACTATGAATTCAAAATTGAAAGTAATGTTATGGCTAAAAATGATGATGGAATATCTTTCTTCTTAAAAGTTAAAAAAGAAAAAATACGCGGTAGGTACAAATTAGAAGAAAATAAAATTGAGTCTTCACAAAAGATAATTCAGCAAGAGTTTTAAATTTAAAACCCGTTGTCAGATAAAGGCTGATTTACTTGAAACACGATGTAATCATCATAGGCGGTGGGCTGGCTGGCCTGAGGGCTGCCATTGAGCTTAAAGGCAAGTGCGATGCTGCAATATTCTGCAAAACCTATCCTAATGAGGCACACTCGACCAATGCCCAGGGCGGCATAAATGCTGCAATAAACTCCAAAGACAGCTGGGAAGGTCATTTTCGTGACACCGTTCTTGGAGCTGATTTTTTAGCAGACCAGGATGCTGTTGAAGTTTTGTGCCATGATGCCCCCCGAGTCATAAATGAGCTTGCTGAATACGGGGTAAATTTCGACCGCACTCAAGACGGTGCAATAGCACAGCGGCCTTTTGGAGGCCAAAAATTCCACCGAACCTGTTTTGCTGCAGATAGAACTGGCCATGCAATGCTCTACTCGCTATACAAAAAGGCAATCGAGCTTGGTGTTCAGGTGTATAACGAATGGCAGGTTGTTGCTTTAGGCCTTGATGGGGGCTCAATATCAGGAGTAATCGCAATCGACAAGGCGAATGGCAACTATGTTCATGTTGCTGCAAAGGCCGTCATACTTGCATCAGGCGGCGCAGGCCGGGTATATGGCAAAACCACCAATCCTGATAACAAAGGTGATGGCATTGCTCTTGCATATCATGCGGGTGCTGCAATCATGGATATGGAAATGGTACAGTTCCATCCGACCACATTACGGGGCCCTAATAAGCTCTTGAGCGAAGCTGCGCGCGGTGAAGGCGCTTATCTCATAAATTCGAAGGGCGAGCGATTCATGAAAAGGTATGCTCCTGAGAAAATGGAGCTTGCCACCCGCGATCTGGTGGCTCGTGCTGAAGCGACAGAAATTATGGAAGCGCGTCGAGTTCTTATCGATTCGGTATATCTAGACTTCAGGCACATGGATCCGGAAATAATAATGAGCAAAGTGCCTGATATACGCAAGAATGCCCTTGAGCTTATAGGTGTAGATATCCTTCACGAGCCTGTTCCTGTGCAGCCTGGCCAGCATTATACCATGGCAGGTGTTGCTGTTGACGTTGACTGCAGAACCAGCATTCCTGGATTGTTTGCTGCCGGTGAGTGCGCGTGCGTAAGCGTTCATGGCGCAAATCGGCTCGGTGGTAATTCGCTCATGGAAACAATGGTTTTTGGAAGGCGTGCCGGGCAAAGCGTTCTTGAATATATTAAGGGCAAAAGCTTTGGCAAAGTTGATCAGGCGGCATTTGAAAATGAGGAAGCACGTTCGACGGCATGGATGGTCAATGCTTCGAAATCCGGGCTTATGCCTCGTGATATACAGGCTAAACTGGGCAAAGTCATGGATGATTACGTTGGTCCATTCAGGGATGCAAATATGCTCGCAAAGGCGCAGCAGGAAATTGCCCTGCTGAAAAGGCAATTTGCTAATGTTGCTGTTACTGAACATAGCAAGGTGTTCAACGCGGAATTGCAGGCAGCTTACGAGGTTGCAGGCATGCTCGAACTGGCGGAATGCACTGCTGCATCTGCTGCACATAGGACTGAAAGCAGAGGTGCGCATTGCCGTACTGATTATCCTAAACGCGATGATAATAACTGGCTCAAGCACATAATCTGTACTAATTCAGTTGGTGGGCCTATGCTTAGTTATAGGGCAGTAAAGATAACCTCTTTCCAGCCTGTTGAAAGGCATTATTAATATGCAAAATCCTGCAGTTTAGCTGTTATTGGATAAGCATATAAACGTATCTCATCTAATGTAAAGCAGACGTGTGAACATATGGCTAAAGTTATTGTAAAAAATGACGGCGACTTAGAAGTGGATGTGCCTGACGGTGAAAAACTGGAGCATATAGAAGGCAAGTGTACAGTGCTTTTTGCATGCAAAAGCGCCAGTTGCGGTTCATGCCTCGTCAAAGTCGTTGAAGGTAAAGAAAACCTGGAAGCACCCAGTGAACAGGAAAAAATCGGTTTGGAAGCATTTTCCACGCTGCCTGAACAAAGGTTGTGTTGCCAGGCAAAAATAAAGAAAGGAACAGTCAAAATCGAGTATTAAGTATGCATTTATAAACACTTAATACCATAATAGTACGTACAACACGAAAGCAGTTAGCTTAGAGTGAACTGAACTAATATAGCGCTCCAAACAAATAATTCGGAGCGCTATCTAGCAAACCCAAATTTATTGGTTTGCTATAGTTTGGTTTACTACTGACGAACCAGCAACGGATGGGTCAGGGTCATAGACACTGAAAAACTTTGTTGGTTTGCTATAAGGTGGACTAATGACGCAAACCGTAAATCCCAGATTGCAATATCTGGCAGAGAGAAGGGCTAATTTTGCGAGTGAAAGAACTGCCTTTTATAAGGCACATAGGCATAAGGGCTTAATTGATAATGTTGTGGCGGCAATTGCTGAGAGGAAGGCGCCGCCAATGGCTGAACTCAGGCAATGCCTGTTGGAAGGCAATAAGCGGGTTGCTGGTATTATAACTGCATTTGAAGATCAATTCGGCAGATTGCCAGAGCCTGGTTTTGGTGAGTATTCCAAAGCTGAAAAGAGATGCGTTGATTCACGTACTCGTACTACTCTGCTCCTTGACCACATTGGCAGGCCAATAATACACGAGACAACTGCTGCCGCTATAGTGAAAAACGGCCATGTCTTTTTGGGACTTGATAAGGATGGCGATGGTTTTGTGGTGAGCCACTCAAGTTGCGGCGGTGAAAATGTCGCATGCGCCTTCCATAACGGGACGATGCCAGGAGCTGATGGAGATCCTCATGTTGTTAGCATTGCACGCAGCATACCGCCTACAATAGCCCGGATGGATGGCCTTGCGAGAACCAGGGCAAATGCAAGGATGCAAGCACATATGGCTGAAGAAATTTTGATTGCGGCCAATATGAGCCAATCAGTTCATGCCACTATGCTTGACTGGACAAGCTGTCCTGATATAAAAGTTGAGTGGCTTGCCCAGAACAGGAGAAGGCACTGGTGGGTTGACCGGATGGAAGCGAATGCCCGGTTGTTATGGTCAATGGCCCGGGAATTAGGCCGTAATCCTGAAAGACAATACGCCCATAGCATTGTATACTATGACCCATATCGTCTTGGCCGATTCAATGACCCGCGAATACTGTTCGATACTCTGCCCAATGAAATGTTTTCGGTTACTGAGGATTTCAATGGAGGGAGCAATGGTAATAATCTATCTGCTTCAGCATTAGGCTCATTACGGTATGCTGGTTTCCTTGATAATGGTTATGCTGCTGGAGTTGGCGGAAAAGATGGCAGC
>CAZBWC010000015.1:0-4977 GCA_964495395.1 Microcaldota archaeon | reverse complement strand
AGACCCCGACCCGAGCGTACTAACACGCATAAAAAATAAATTGTTGGCAAGCTCAGAAGATATCCGCGCGCTTAGCCACGATGGAATTACAATTACGCTGGCGCGATACGATCGTTATAGCCGGCTTGTCGAGTTCCTGGACCCATGATTTGTCATGTCAGAAGCGCAAAGAAATTTACGGACAGCCCGAATCAGGCTTGCAGATACGGCTAGGGCATTTGCCGTTTCGCTTGCTGAAACGTTAAGGGCATTCACTCCAGTTATTTCCGGGCCTGTTTTTCTCGATGGCTTTAGCTCACTCCAAAATTTGTCGGCACAGCAAATCTTCAGAAAACTCAGAAAAGGCTGTTCTGAGTTTGAGCAGGAAGAGCTTACTCTGAGGCTTCTGAGGAGAATCTATTATGAGAAGCTCAGGGAAACCCTATACCTAATTAAAAAATGCCCTGAGTTTACTACTGCTGATACTGTTATGGCACAAGCTTATGTACTTAACGTACTTTCCGGAAGCGTTGAAGCGCCGCCTATTTTCAGAAAGCAAGTTCAGGAGCTCCAGGCTATCGTGCATGGTGCAAAAACAATAATGAAAAGCGGTAGCATTACCTCGTTTGATGCATGGGGCCGGCTTGGCATGGTCGCAAATACCCCTGTATATGTTTATCAGGCCTTTATGAATCTCGGGTGCGACTGATGGTCGCAAGAAGAAAGTCATCTTCTCATCCTGTTGCCGGTCATTCAGCATGCAAAAGCCCATTTGCTTCCAGAAAGCCTGTTGCCATGTCTGCTCTCACTGCTGAAAAAGTTTTTATAAGTGGATTCACGGCTATTTCAAGGGACATTGAAAGGGAATCCAATCCGATACGGCGGGCGTGGCTATCAGAAAGGCTTTATGAAGACGTTTATTTGCCTGCGCTGGAAGAAGCAGCATTCGCTATCTGGGACCAGATGCATCTTGATAGTGCCGTTCCTAGGGAAAAGTTACTAAGTAAGGCATTACTCTACCTGGAAAATCCAGATGTCTCTATAATGCTAAAATCTGTTCTGGTTGCAAAGAAGCTAAAAGCCAAGGCTCAGGAGCTCATCTCTAAATGTGGCACTGACAAAAACCTTGAAGCGATTGTCTCAACCGATAAAGGTATATACGAAAGGCTTTTGGAAAAATGGCTCGAGTCATTCGAAACAATGCTGGAGTTTGACCCTAGTACTCTGGGGAAAGACTCTTCTTAAGTATCTCCAATATGTCATTCGGCTGTCCCCCGAGTCTTATCAGTGTCGTCTGCCCGCGTATGCCCTTACTGCTCCTGGAAGTTGATATGAGGCCAAGCATCTCTAGCTCGTTCAAATATTCCTTGTACCATCTGAGGCTGCGCGGTCGCTTGCGGAACTGCCTGCACGCCTTTACGTATTCGTCGTAAACCTCACCTGAAAAAAGGAAGTGGTCTTCGTCATCATGCAATCTGGTATATGTGCTTCCCTTGTTTGACAGTAGTGCAATAGCATACAGCGTCAGCTGGTGGTTCTCCGGCAGGGTGTGTATTGTTTCAGCAGCCAGGTCTATTTCGACCTTTTTTCGCGCTGCCTGAACTGCATCGTCATCTATTTTTCCCTTGCCTGATTTGGATGCAATCTCGCCTGCGTTGAAAAGCAGCTTTAATGCATATCTCGCATCGCCGCTTTCCTGCGCTGTGAGAGCAGCAATAAGGTTAATCGCAGAGTGCTCTACTGTAGAAGAGTTAAACCCCTGCTCGATACGGGCAGAGAGTATTCCCTGCAATTGCTCTGAAGTGTATGGTGGGAAGACCATGTCTGCCTCAGAAAGGCTGCTCCTGCTGCGTGGGTCAAGGGAATCCTTGAAGGACAGCCTGTTCGAAATGCCTATAATCGTAAGTCCGCCTGTCTTAACTTCGTCGTTTATGCGCGTAAGGGTGTAGATCAGGTCGTCGAGGTCCTTGATCATATCTATCTCGTCGAGAACCACGATAAGCTGTTTGCCACCCTGCAATATCTCAATCAGCTTTTCATAGAGGAACGGGAGTCCGAATCCGGATTTTTCCAGCTCTGGAATAAATGGTTTGAGTATTTTCTGCATTATCCTGTAGCGTGAATTATAAACCCTGCAGTTCATGTAGTCCATGATTGCCGCCGACGCCCCGGAGCCGAACTTTTCCATCACCCTTTTTATCGAGCTCGTTTTTCCGGTTCCGGTTTTTCCGTAAATGAAAAGGTTATTCGGTTTTTTGTTTTTCAGGGCAGGCGAAAGCAGCTGCACAATCTCGCCTATTCTGTCCTCTCTGAAAGGCAATTTGTCTGGTATGAAATGTGGCGAGAGAACTGTTATGTCCTTAAATAGCTCAGAACTAGGCATAATTATGAGATACTACAGAAAGGTTTTTAAGAGGAATTATGGATATGTAGTCGGTGACCTAAAATGACAACAAAATTATCTAGGCTGTACGGCATGGATGTATTTACAGACGGCGGCAAGTTCTTGGGAAATGTTCAGGATATCATCCTCGACATCGAAGCTGGAGAAGTTTACAGGGTACTTCTTGAGAAGCTTCCTGTGGCAAAGGAATCTGCGAGGCAGGTAGTTAACGAAAAAAGCGTGCGCTACAAGAACGTCAAGTCCGTTGAAGATGTTATCGTAGTTACAAAAGGCATGAAAGACGCTCCATCAGAGTAGTCTTTCAGGCGATACACATGGCAAAAACGGTTTTGAAAGTATTCATTGCTATTCTGGCAATAATCTTTGGCATAGGGCTTTACACTTTGTGGAACCAGCTTAGGCCTTACGACCCCAGCAACATCAAGTTGGGCGTAGGTGTCGTAAGTGCCCTTGCTGCATTCCTGTGCCTTTATTTCATGACAAAAGCCGGCGCAAGCGGTGACTAGTTCGGTTTCCTAAAAAGGCACTTTGGATATCACATTTCTGTTTAGGTAAGGTGTGAATTCGATTCTGTTCGCTTTCCTGTTGCCTGCCATACCAATAAAACAATTCGGATTGGCTTGCTAGACAGCGCTCCGGGTCTACAACTTATCCAGGTTGTAGAGACAGCGAACGCAGTTCACCGGATTATTTATTTGGAGCGTTATATGTGCATCTGCACAAGTTTTCAGGTTTTTTCTTGCTAACTTTTTTAAAGGCAAATATTTTTCTGTGAACTTGTACTTTATGATGTAATACTTTTAAGCCCTAGTCTGTAAACTATTCTAGGAGTTAAATGAGGAGATTAGCCACTTGCAAAAGGGCAACAGATAGCAGGCCAGCATTCTTCAGGTCAGCTGCACTTGCCACAGGCTTTCTTGGCACACTGGCTGCTGTTCCAGTGCATGCAGAGGCACAGGAAAAGCCAGTCGTAGATGTCACAGGCAATTATTCCTGCAACTTAAGCAGCAATACTCTCATACCTATGCTATCTTCCAGCTTTTCAGTTTCCATCTGCACCACAGATGGCAAAACATCAATCTCATTCCAGAATGGCCCTACATTTCCGGTTACCCAAACCGGAGGGAGCAACTTCAGCTTCAAGCCCTCAGCTTCTCAAACTTCCTCAAATCTTGCCAGCGGAACAGGATATTTGACTGATGATGAAAAACTTGTTTTAACCCAGGAATTCAGAAGGCAAACTCTCCTTGGCAGTACGATTACACTTTCCTGTAAGTACAAAACACCCTGCAAAGATAATCTGGTAAGGGCAGTTTTCATAAGGCCGTGCGAAGGTGATTTGTTTGATACTGATGGTTTCACAACTGGAAAAACAAAAGTAGGCGGCGGTACAATTGAGTCAGTCTGTGAAGACCTTAAGGCAAGCGGAGTTACTGATGTTTTTCTGCCGTTCAAGGTTGATGATGAGGTCAATTCTCATTGTGGAAAACAGGGCGAGCTGCTTTACCCTTCTGAAAAATATCCTGCCAACGTAGAACCAAAGCTAAAGGCTTCCGGATTTGATCCGATTAGAAAAATCATGGGTGGATGCGGAAAAGTTTATGGCAAGGCAAAAATCAGGTTTCATGCATGGTTTCCTGTATTCAAAGACAGAGTCGCTGCACAGATTGCAGGGTTGCCCGGGCAGAAACCCGGATGGGCTTTTTGGGCTAGCGATTCTGAGAGCAAGCTGATTGCTGATCCTACGAGTTCAAAAGTAACAGTTTATCAACTTCAATTGCTTGCTGAGCTGACTCAAATGTATGGTGTGGTGGGTATAAACCTTGATTATATAAGATACCCTGATTCTTCGCAAGAGGCTGAGCTGCCAGTAGGATTTCATGGTTTTGGAGCACATACTTTTACTGTTGATTCCGGAGCGATTACTTCATTTGTAGAAACAGTTAGGGCTAAGTTTCCTAAGCTTACTTTGTCTGCTGATGTGAAAGCAGGTGGAGATGCAAGAACGGCAGTAGGTCAAGATGAAATGCTGCCTTTGCTTGATGTGATAATGCCTATGACTTATAGCTATTTTGGCATGGGTGGGTCTGATGATATCGCCAGTTGGGTTTCTAAGGTTCAATTCAAATATCCAGAAAAACTTGTCATCCCTGATTTAAGAGGTTGGTTATGTAGAATTTATGAGGGATGCCGACTTACTGAAACCTCTCCTGAATTTATATACCAATTATCATCTGATATTCAGGCTGTTAGAGCGTTAACTGTTGGCGGGTATGCTATATTTGATTATGAAAGTCTACTTAGAGATGTAGGAAATGATAAAACATTAAAAGATATCAGAAGAGAATTGAGATACTGATTAGTATGGAAAACCTGAAGGCGCTTGGTATGATTGGCATGTTAATCCTGATTGTCTATGTGTTTAACTATCTTAATATCGCAATAATCCTATCGGGTTCTGTTCCTGTGCCCGTTTATTGGGACTACCTGGGCAATAAACTGAGCTACAATTGTGGAGTTGAATGTTTTAACGAAATCACGTTGTGCTACGATGGAAATGGTGCAAAATATTACAAGATTTCCGGTGGTTATGT
>CAZBWC010000014.1:14855-15184 GCA_964495395.1 Microcaldota archaeon | reverse complement strand
GCAGTTAGAAGCTCGACCTCAACATTAAGTGCATTGGCAAGCACGGTGCGCAGCTCATTTGCCTGAGCCTTGGCAGTTGCTATTGCACCTTCTCTCGTCACCCCGGCTGCAGTAGTCATTGCGTATGCAATTATGCCCATCGGCTTTACGCCACGGATCATCTTGTTGAGCTGCACATCCCACATTGCAACCTCGCGCTCGTATTTGTCTATCTTAAGCACATCCGGATCAGGCTTGTCCCTTTCCCTTGAAAGGCGCAGCTGCGCCTCAGCGCGCTTGGTTTCGATCATCTTTCTTTTCTTGGTAATGTCCTCTACATAGAGCATGTA
>CAZBWC010000014.1:5253-14845 GCA_964495395.1 Microcaldota archaeon | reverse complement strand
TTGTGACATATTTGAGGTTGCTTATGGCGCGCTCGAAATATTCGTTATAAGACATGTTCTCTTCCTGTGATTTCTCAACAGAAGATTCGAAAATTCTTATGCCCAGATAGGATGATGCATAATAGCCCCCGTCAAACTTCTTCACTATGACATCCTGGGTTGAAGGGATTTCATAGCCTGTGTCAGTCATTACGACCACGTTGGTCTTCTGGGTAAGGACAGGTATGATGATGTAGCCGTATTTCAATATCAGGATGGACATGATTGCGCCAATGCCTGCAAGCAGCCCTCCGAAAAGCCCTCCGAAGGTGCCTCCGCCAGGGCCTATGAATGCGGCCAGTATACCAACAATTCCTATTGCAACAGATCCGTAAAGGTGTATTTTTTGTGGCATGGTGTTCTCCCAGTTTTTCTCTCGTTTGTACTTAAATAGCTTTCGCATGCGAAGGCTTTGCACACAAACTGGCTGTTGCACATGGATGGCGAGAGGCGCACATAGTTCAAAGCATCAACGGTAGTAAGTACTTTGCTCATTATGCTTAGCGTCATCCGGCTTTTCCTCAACCTGAAAACCACCATAAAGAAAAGTTTGCAACTGCTTTAAGCAGGTAGCCAGCCCAGTAAAGATGGTGTGAGTAGTTGAAAACGTTTCTTTTCTTGGATTTTCAGAAGACAGTTGTTTCCAACTTACATTAGTGCTGCCATCCGGATTCTTCATGGTTTCAGCACATATGGCAGCCATCCAGGAAGTGCCACCTAATTCTTTTTTGATGAATGAATTGATTCTGACAAACTTCTCTTCCAAATCTCTCTTTTTTTCGCTTAGTTCCTTAGTTTCCATTTAAACGCCCCTCATGAATCGGAAAAACTCATTAGTCATGTATATGCTGGAAAGTAATTTAAATCTGGATTAAGATGGATTAAACTATATGGCTAATCCCGACATAAGCATAATAATTCCGACATGGAACGAGGCAGAAAGCATCTCAGGCACTTTAGAAAAAATATGCACCCAACTGAAAAGCGATGCACTGTCACACGAAATCCTTGTGATGGACGACAACAGCTCTGATGGAACAGAAAAAATAGTAAGCAGGCTGACAAAAAAGTATCCTGAAATAAAGTTCATTGCACATGCGCCTCCAAGAAGCTTTGGCTATTCTCTTAGGGACGGAATAAAGATGGCTAGAGGCAAGATGGCAGTAATAATGATGGCCGACCTTTCAGATGACCCTGCTGCAATAAGGACAATGTGGGAAAAATATCGGCAAGGATATGATTTCATAGTCGGTTCCAGGTTCATAAAGGACTCCGTAGTGCATGATTATCCGTTCCTCAAAATGGTTTCAAACCGTATGTTCAATATAGCAGTCATGATTGGTTTTTTCACAGGTATAAGAGATACGTCAAATAATTTTAAGGCATTTGATGCTGAAAAGGCAAAGGCAATTTTGCTCGATTCAAAAGGATTCGAAGTAGGCGCAGAGCTTATGCTCAGAATGCTCATAAAAAAAGCCAGAATATGTGAAATACCGGTAAGCTGGTCTGATAGAACCGGGGGCATGTCAAAATTCAAGCTCCACAATACGTTTATTAAATACTTTTTATTATTCCTAAGAATGCTAAAGCTAGCTTATTTTGGAAAACGTGGTGCATAGGATGAAAGTTGGGATTATAGGCATAGGCAGGGTCGGCTTGCCACTGGCAATGTACTTTGCCTCAAAAGGGATTTACACTTATGGTATGGACATAGACCAAGGCAAAATTGCCATGCTCAAGGAAGGCAAAATGCCATTCAAAGAAAATGGCGGTCCCGAATTGCTTAAGCAGGTCGTGGGCAAAACTTTTGAGCCAACTGCGGATTTTTCCAATGTGAAAAACTGCGGCGCGCTGATACTGACCTTAGGCACTCCTGTTGACGAGTTCCTGAACCCTGATTTTTCGCAGATAGATGCATGCCTGAAATCGATAAGGCCTTACCTGCAGAAAAACCAGGTACTCATACTCAGAAGCACAGTATCCCCAGGCTCTACAGGCTATGTAAAAAATTATGTTGAAAAGAACTGTGGATTCGTGGTCGGCAAAGATTTCTTCGTGGCATTCTGCCCGGAAAGGATAGCAGAGGGCAAGGCAATAAAAGAGCTCGAAGAACTGCCTGAGATAGTAGGCGGAATTGACGAGGAGAGCACCAAGCACGCAGTAGGTGTTTTCAAGCTTCTTAAGAGCGAGGTCTATCCAACCAACGCACTCAACGCCGAATTGTTAAAACTGTTTACCAACATGTACAGGTACATAAATTTCGCCATTGCTAACGAGTTCATGGTGATTGCAGAGGACTGGGGGGCAGACATATACGAAATAGTCGAGCTTGCCAACAGGAAATACCCGAGAGGCGGGCCGAAAATCCCGGGATTTGCAGCCGGTCCGTGCCTTTTCAAAGACGGCTTCTTCCTAACCTCGAACATACCGTTCTCAGACCTTATTTCAACATCATGGAAAATCAATGAAAACCTTCCGGCATACCTTATACAGCGCGCAAAGAAGATGAAGCAGATAAAGGATGCTAAATGCGCACTGTTAGGCATGGCGTTCAAGGCAAATAACGATGATGATCGTGCTTCATTATCTTACAAGATAAAGAAAATATTCGAAAGAGAGATGGCAACAGTCAAAACGCACGATGTGTACAGGGAGGGAAAGGAATTCGAGCAGGTTCTTGGTGAAGCTGATTTTCTCGTGATAGCCACTGCTCATGACGAGTACAAAAAACCCCTCGAGTATTATAAGAAATTCATTAAGCAGGATTGTATAATAATTGATATTTGGAATGTTTTTGGCAAAAACTCAGTAGTGTTCAGGTGTTAAGACATGGCAAAAGTTTTAGTTACAGGAGGAGCGGGATTCATAGGAAGCGGCGTAGTCAGGCAATTGCTCAATGACGGGCATGAGGTTACAGTAGCAGACAACCTGAGCAAGGGAGACATAAAGAACATTGACACTGACAAGGTGGAATTGAAAAAAGTAGATTTGTGCGAAGCGTCTCAGGTAAAAGGCATTCTCGATGATATGGAATACTGCTTCCATTTCGCGGCAAAGATAGGCGGCATAGGTTATTTCCACAAATACCCGGCAGAGATAATACGCGATAACACGCTGATGTATTCCAACCTTCTTGATGATGCACGAAGGTCGAAAACATTCAAGAAAATGATTTACCTCTCATCGTCAATGGTTTTCGAGCGCACTTCCTCGTTTCCATCAAAGGAAGAGGACGTATTTACCTCACCGCCACCCATTACGCATTACGGATTCTCGAAACTCATAGGTGAGTACTATTCTAGGGCATACATGGAACAGTACGGTATTAAGTACACAATTTTCAGGCCGTTCAACGCATATGGCCCAGGGGAAGTCCCTGAGAACGAAGTCGGAATAGCCCATGTTATCCCAGACCTGATAAAAAAAGTGCATGTTGACAAACAGTACCCGGTAAAGATACTCGGTGACGGCAGCCAGGTGAGGGCATATACCTACGTAGCAGACCTGGCAAATGCAATAGGCACGCTTGCATTCAAGCATGGTACTGACAACAATGATTACAACGTTGCAAATTCCAATCCGTACACCGTCATGGAACTACTTGAGAAAATATGGGAAATGTGCGGGCCAAAAAACAAGGAACTGAAAGTGGAGCATATGCCAACGTTTAAGGACGACGTCCAAAGGAGAATTCCAAGCACACAAAAAATAGCTAAGCTGGATTGGAAACCAAAAGTGGACATAGATGAAGGCCTGAAAAACACTTTTGAATGGATAACCGGCAGAATTTAACGAGGCAGGCAATGCAAAACAACAGTACAGTCAAACCTGAAGTCAAAGTAAGCAATGCAGATGCTGTTTTCTTAGTCACAGCCGCAATAGTTTCAATCTTCATATTACTGAACACCGTGGACTTTGTAAACCAGCTTAAGCAGGTTCCGAGCCCGCCATATGGCGGTGATTTTTACAATGGACTTGGCGGCGTAATACATATACTTGATGGCGGCTCACTGCTGAACAGTGCGCAAATGGTAGACCAGATACCATGGGTACCGTGGCTTTATCATCTTTCTATTGCCGTTTTTTCAAAGATTTCAGGTATGGGTGCAATGGAAGCTCTCGTAAAATTCAGCATTGTAGTAGAGCTTCTTGCAATGGCGGTTGTCTATGCATTCCTTAAGGAATTATTACAGAGCAGGTATTTGCCACTGTTGGTATTTCCAATTTACTTCGCATCAGGCATTTTCCCGATATTCAAATATTCCGATTTTGCATCAGTGCTGATAGTACCGCTGTTTGCATATCTACTATATAGATTCGTTAAAAATGCCAACATGCAAAATGCAGCATATGCAGGCATAGGGCTCGGCCTGGCAGGGCTTAGCAATACGCAGGCATTTTTCGTGGGATTTTTGCTTTTGGCCTTTACAGCAATTGTTTTTTTGATGCCAAAAATTATCGATTTTTCGAGGAAAAAACTAACTATAGAGCCTGGCTCGGCCAACCAGATTAAAATGTTTGGAATTGTTTTTGCAGTTGGGTTTGCCATAGCACTGCTTTTCTGGTACAGGCCTATTTTCGTATACCACGGAGAAACTCCTAACGACATACAAAACATCACCATACCTGATATGACAGACAGTAAACTGGTCTGGGAATCGGTTGTTGGCCTGCTTAACGGGTTCTTTATGCCTTATGGCCAATTCCCCACTGTAGTGTTCACTGCACTCAGCCTGTTAGGATTGGGGCACATTATAACCAGCAGAAGCGGTACAGAGGCCAAATTTACAATTGCATTTGTGCTAACGGGGCTATTTTCAATATTGCACCCTCTGATAACAATGCCACTGCTCGGCATACACCTGGTAAATTTCATGATGGTTGATAAGCTATATCCAATAGGCTCAGCAATGCTGATAGGCTTTGGAATAATAGCGGCACTTGCATTTGCAAAAAAAATGTCCAAGGACAAGGCAACCGAGAATGCGATAGTTATTGGCGGGATGCTTCTGCTGCTCGTAATAGGCATGAGCCATTTTTCAGGCGAAACTTACAAGAGACAGCAGGACCAGTGGGCGGCATATGGCAAAACAGAAATTGCACCCTATTTCGTAGAGCTGTCCCAGTGGATAAGAAGCAACAGCAACGTCAACGACGTATTTCTCACAACTAACGAAGACGGATTCATGATGAATGCGCTCACTGGGCGAAAAGTGCTATCCTACAGAAGGGCGCATGCAAGCCCGTACATAAACATGCATGAACGCATGGCTGATGCGGCAGTTATCGTGTATGGCAGCAATAACCAGACAAGAGAGGAGCTGCTTGGCAAATACGAAGTCAGTTATTTGCTGTGGACAAGCAACTGGGTGCTTAATGAATTCAAGTTTGATGCAGAAGGCCAATTTGCAGGATTTTTCGACCCGCTTACGGTACCAGACAACGCCAGCAACAAGCAATATTGGGATGAGAACGGCGTAAAATACATAGAAGTGAACATGCCCCTGGACCCAGCACCGCGCGATGGAGTTCCCAAATATGACCAACTGGTAGCGGTGCCATATGAATTAAGCAATGAGCCGTTTAATCCTGATTTGTACAGCAACTTCGAACTTGTGAAGGGCATAACGTACAATGGCCAGGATATTTTCAGGATTTACAAAAGAAAATAGGGCATAGTAAGGGGAAATGATGAGGGTTATTTGTAGTATGACACAAGCCGCTCTATGCCTTCTTCCAGAGAAATCTTAGCTTCAAATCCAAGTTTTTCTTTTGCCGCGGCAGTGTAAGCCTGGGTAAGCTGGACATAATTCTTAATAGGGTTGTGTACATACTGGGCAGGTATATCTTTGCCGAGTTTTTTGTTCACAATGGAAAGCATTTCATTGATAGTGATTGTTCTTCCTGTGCCGACGTTGAAAATTCCGCTTACGCCTTTCTTCATCGCAAGCACGTTAGCATTAACTACATCATCCACATAGGTAAAATCACGTGTCTGAGAGCCATCGCCATAAATTACAGGCGGCTCGCCTTTTAGCAAAGACCACATGAACTGAGAGATGAGGTTTGCATAGTTTTTCTTGCTTTTTTCATGAGGGCCGTACACGCTAAAATACCGCAGGCCAACAACGTCCAGCCCATAGAGTTTGTGGTAGAGTTCACCGATGCGCTCCATTGCATACCTGCCTTCGGTATAGAAATCTTTTATGTGAGGCGCCATGCTCTCCACGTGAGGCGGGGCGTGGCCGTTATAAATTGACGAAGTAGAGGCATAAACGAGCTTTTTGACATCGCGCCTGCGCATATATTCTAATATTGCAACGAATTCATCAATAATTTTAGAAGTCAGGCGATGGTCCTTCATATACATGGGGGTTGAAGAATAAACGCCCTGGTGGCAGATAATATCGCACTTGTCTGCAAAGCCATCAAAGAACTTGCCAGCATCAGAAACATGGAATTTGATTTTGGATTTTACTTTTTGCAGGTTTTCCTCACTGCCAGTGTGCATATTATCTATTGCAACAAGCTCGTTGCCGTCAGCAACAAGCTTTTCAGCTATGTTTGAGCCTATGAATCCTGCTGCACCAGTAAGGACGATTTTCATGATTTTGATTAGAGGCGGGAGGATTTAAAAACATTGGGCGGTAAAGATAGATGTATTCTCACAATTAAGTTTAGCAGGAGCCCTTGTTTCAGTGCATGTTCCTGCTTAAAAGTTATAAAAACACTTAATGTGTGATAAGTTTTTAAAGAGTTGTAAGTATAATCAGTTAACATTAATCCGGTGATATATATAGTTGTACTTGCCCCACCCAGAACGAAACGAGGTATTCATTATGCAACAGACAGGCTAGCCAGAGCCCATCATGAGCCATACGTATCAAGCAGGGGAAAAGATTCGGAAACAGGTGTAATGGAACCGTTTTTTGGGGCAGATGGAAAAGGTAATAAATGCGGACCGGGTAATAGTGACCGTGGTAGGAATATGAGGGTAGTGCAAGGAGCCGAAGCTCATGTAGGCAATGGCAGAGGCCAGCGTAGAAGGGCTTTTGATAGAATGGCCGAGAGAACTGCGAGTGGACCCGTAAGATATGATGAACATATGACCACCACAGGCCATTATGCAGCAATGGAAGAAGCAGTGAGAAGATTGGTTGGCCCGGTAATCGCCAAGATAGCACAATATCCTAAAAGGTACAGGGAATATAACGTCTGGGCATTGGGCGGTGGAACAGCACATTTAGAAGGCCTGATATTAAGGGAGATGATTACAGATATTTTGACGTCTAAACCAAGCGCGAAAGTGAGTTTGGTTTATATAGACCCTTCAGAAGGAATGAGTAGGGTAGCAGAAGAAAGGATAAGAACAGCCATTATGGGCATAGACAGTGTACGGCCAGGGGCTTCAGAACGGCTAACAATAGAGATTGCACCGGTATTTGCAGAAGATTTGCTTGAGCCAGATGTTTCAACAGAATATCCTGGCCTGCAGAGATCACCTGATTTGGTGCTTGCGTCATTCCTAGATTCGTGGCTTCTTGATAGGATTAAAGCATGGAGAAACCTCGAACAGTTGATGAGGTCTAGAAGAGGCAGTAGGCTAATCAGTATTGAAGAACACCACGGCTCTGACCAGTTGGGATTGACACCTAGCAGCATTTTGGACAATGACGATGGTGCAAAGGAATTTATAGCCGCAGTCGAAGAGATAGCACGGCCAAACCATATCCACCCTACAGCGCTATATCAGATGCTTCTTGATATGGGCTTCAGCAGCCCACAAAGATGGGCTCTCCCCCCAATAGCGATACGGCCCCAGGGAAGACATGAACACGCAGTATATGCAAGAAAGCTCGGAATTGACCGCAGAAGAACCGCTAGTGGCAGTACACCTGCAGTTGATGAAGAGGACATTGACTCGGACATCGATGCGGGAGATAAGGAATAGATTAATTCATCTAATAAAAAAATAGGCACGTAGGCATGTTTTATTATAAACCATCAGAAAGAGGATTAAACTCAGTAGTGCCTTTGTAGGTATACAGCATCATCATGGTATTTGAAGAGCGCAGAATAGAAGTAGTTTCCTGGATTCTTCTCAGAACCTGCGTGAGATGGTCCCTATCTTTTGCCCTTATGAGGCATACAACATCATAGGAACCTGCAACAGCATATAATGCCTCCACCTCAGGGAGGGTGCTCATGTTTTTTAGCTGGTCCTCATCACCGACTTTTCCACGGCGCACTTTCATCAGCACCACAGCGTGTATATCATAGCCTATTTTCCTATAGTCCACGCCCACCGTGTATTTTTGTATGACTCTGACCAGCCCCAGTCGCTTGATGCGTTGCATGAGAGTATTCGGGTGCACCTTAAGCTTTCTCGCAAGCTCACGATAGGACTGCTTCGCATTGCCTATAAATTCCCCAAGTATCTGAAGGTCGAGTGCGTCATACTTTGGTTCCATAAACACCACTTGAACATAATATATAGTACAATAGTACAGAGCATTTTTAAATATGATGTTAAATTGATACAGTGATTAGGGCTAAACATATATATAGTACATATGGAGCAAGGTAAGACAGTAGGAAACCGATTGTTCCTACGTTGGCAAACATGAAAAAGGTTCCTGAATTATCTGACAGGCTCGAACAGCTTATGAACAGAGGCAGATTCATGCGGCTCGAGAATATCGTGAATACCGCAGTAGAACTAAGGAACGTAGTACTGACAGAGCAGACAGTGATAGGACACAGGGAAAAAATAAGGATGCTGAAACTGCTCAGCAAGGCAAAAGTACATACCATGTATGCAAGTCACCCTGAAAGGAAAAGAATGCTTGGTACTTTGAATTCAGTAGGGGATGACCTTTTACGTTCATTTTAAGGGGAGGTGAAAAGATGAAATCAATAACAGTAGTGGCAGAGGACAAGGTGGGGCTGCTTGCCGATATTTCCTACATCTTAGGAAAGTGTAACATAAATATCGAAGCGCTGGGTGTAGAGGTAGTAGGCAGAAAAGCCATCATATCGCTCACAGTCAGGGATTCAAAAAGAACTACTGAAGTGCTTGCAAAAAACGGGTTCATAGTCACTGAAAATACTGCTCTCGTAGTAAAGTTACCGAACAAGCCAGGCGAAGTAAACCGTTTCACTGATATGCTTGCTGAAGAGAAGGTCAGTATTGAAAAGATAGATATGCTGACAACTGACCATGAGCATGGCGTATTCTCCGTAATGGTTAACAAGCCCAGAAAAGCGGTAAAGATGCTTGACCAGATGCTGCTGAACAGGAATTTCTAGATGGCAGCAATGGCCAAAGCATGGCTCAGAAGAAGGAGAATGTAGGAATCTGTAAGGTGGAGAGCGAGATTGAGGACAAGACACTTATAGACTAGGATTCCAACAGCCCGCCACTCTAGAAGTTGAGGAACTAGAGGGCAACGCACTGTGGAACTTGGGAGCCTTGCCTCCCAGTCAACCTCTTCAGGTAGTTACGTCTTCCAGCCTTTTGCTTTTTATTGCTTCTTTTATCTCCACTGCAATC
>CAZBWC010000014.1:0-5243 GCA_964495395.1 Microcaldota archaeon | reverse complement strand
GCCCTTATGCCAGGAGAGCCGGGAATCCTGAATGAAACATCGAAAACAATGAATTCTTCTTTTCCATCTTCGCACATGCTACCTTGCAGTGCAAACGGGCCTATGAGCCCTTGCGGATATTCCTTTTGCACAGTACGCACAAGCTGCTCTGCCTTTTCCAGAACCTGCTCCATCAGGCTTTCTCTTATAGTGCAGGCAATATGCCCTGCTTCGATTGTGGTGGGTTGCCTGTATTTTAGCAATTCCAGCTGCGCATCAGCAGGCAACCGCAAAAACCCATCAAGATTAGTCTGCCTACGGGTATCAATACCAAGCAACTCAAGCTCGTTGTGCAATGGCGAATAGAAGAAATTGAAGTTGAACTGGGCGCCTACTACAAATTCCTCTATGCGGGCTTCCCTCAATGCACTCTCGGTTATTTTGCCTGACTGCAAAAGCCGTTTGCTCTTTTCCGCATAATCTTCTGGGGAAGATGCCAGGAAAAATGCACGCTCATAGCTTCTTGCAGCCTCGGGAACTTTGACTATTGCCAGGCGGTCGATTTTTTCCGGGGAGCTTATTGCATGCGGAGAGGGCACTCTCGCCTTTTCCATCAGGTAATACTGGTTTTTCTGCTCATTACGCTCCTCTGCCCTTAGAAGGAATTTGTTACCGAAAACAGGCACTGAAAACCGTTGCTCTATTGCTTCGTACCCAACATAAACTGCAAAACTGCGGTTCGGAACAAATATGGCCTGCCTTTTTTTGAGCAGGGCAATATATTTTTCATTGGCAATGTCCCTGAATTTATCTGCAAGAATGACTTCATTGATGCAGCCGATCTCGCGCGTTCCCCTTTTCCTTTTCAGGTAATAGTTGAGATAGGTCTTTTCACGGCCTTTTTGGGCAACAACTATTGTGCGAAATCCCTCTTGTGCAGCGCCTTCGCAGACTTCCAATGCAGAATGTGAACCTATTGTGGCTATGCTGTGACTAACCATATGAATAGTACATTGTAAGCACTTAAAAATTATGCGCTTTGTCTGCAGCAATTCAGGCCAGGTTCCGGAAGTCGCTCGTGTTTACCATCACTCGCTCTGTGCAACTTTTCCTGATTTTTCCTTCCACGCTGCGAGCGCGTCCTTGAACTTTTCCCGGGGCACAAGAAGCAGGCTATCCATGCCCCCATCCTTGCTTATTATTATCACGCTTTCGCCACCTATGCTTGCAGCCGTAGAATAGCTGTCATAGCCCATCCCGGTTGTGGCCTTTTTCAGATAGGCAAGCAGTTTAAGCCCCAAAATGCCGAACACTGATTTACTGCCTTCAGCTGTCCGTACAATGAGCACTTTGTCATTCTTGGTTGCAAGCAGGCCTTTCAGCAACCCCTGGTCAAACATTGCATCAACCACTTTCACAGGAGATACTTCTGTAGGTATTAACGATTCGCCATCAAAGTTAAGCCCACCCCCATGCTCCTTCACGTACCTGCTCAGGGCCCATCTTCTTGCCCATGGAGGGACTGATGCAAGCTGCGCCTTGTTAACCTTGTTGCTGCTTTCCAAAAGCGTGCCTATTTGGAGCTTCCAGCCCTTCCAGCCACTCTCAGCAGTCCTTTTTTTCTCAGCCAACCTTTCAAGGGCATCTTCAACCTGGACCAGGTGCTCCTGCACATTGTGTGCCGATGCTTCAGTGAATTTCTTCCCAATTTCAATTATGCGCTGCTCCGAAAGCGAAGTGGCTACATCATATTCAGTGCCTACGTCGAAGTTTTCAGCATTAAGCTGCCCGATCATATCATTAAGCTCTTTCCATTTTTGCTTCAGCTCATCTACATCGGCCTGGAATGCGTCTTTGTCCACAGCAAGCTGCTTGCCGTAGAAACTCTCAAGAAGATATACCTTGATTCTGTTTTCAGCAGAAAGGTAAAACAGCACTACTCCGAAAAACACCCCTGAAGCAGCTATGAAAGACATAGGATCAGTAATTATGATTTCGCTCATGGTAAAGATATCAGGTCTGCCCTGTGCAGGTGCTGCAAACAGGTAGGCAATTGAGAGGCCTATGCCACCCATGATAAGTGCAAGCATCAAGTCCGTTTTCCACCTTACGGTTGTCCCTGAAACAGACTTTCGTATACCCTCAGCAATAGTTTCCTTCCTCGCTACTGCTAAAGCGATGTTGAATGCCAGGCTGAGCATAGATGCACCAACGAGCAAAAAGATTATGATAAGTGCAACCGCGAGCCCGAGGGCAGCATGAGGGTTGCCTAAAATGCTGCCCAAAACAGCGAACAGGATATCTAGAGGCATAAACGCGCTCAGATCCAATAGCTGCATCCCGAGCACAGGCATGCTGAAGCTTGCAGCAACCTCATCAGGGGTTTTTGCCGAAGCAAACGAGTAGGTGAATAGCTGCAAGTCAGTCGGAAGTTTCTTTATAGGCTCGAATGCGATAACCTCGCCCGAGCCGTTCAATGACTGTTCAAATGCAAAACTCGATTCGAAACCGTTTTCAACCAAGCCCAGAGGCAAGACGTCGGAAATGGCAATATCGCTTCGAAGCATCGTCCGGGTGGCTGAGGGAAGCGGCTGCAGCTCGATCACAACAGCATACTTATAACCTGAGGTCTGCTTCGTTGATTCACCTATGCCATCCACGAATGCCTTGAATTTTTTAGGGCTGTATTTGCTGCCTTCGCAAAGGGCCAAGGTACCGTCATGTATTACGGTGCTTGCCTCGAGGGCATAAAGAGAGTTCATAATCTCCTCGGTTTTTTTGACTGTGTACGTACGTGTCTCGTCATCATTGCTGTCTATGATATTTATTATGCTTCTTCCAGTGTCAAAAAGTGCATCGCTGACATCATTCGAGCGCTTGCTGTATTCGATCATGCTGTTTCCAAGTGCATCCGGATTCGAAGTGGCAACTTTCTTGCATGCAGCCGAATTAAGCGAGCATAGTTTCGAGCAGGTTGCAGCATCGATGCAGCTCACTCCCCGCAAGCCAATGCTTCTGAAGCAGGTATCAACCGACTGCTCAACTTCCTGCCTAAAGTCCTCGAGGTTTTGGGTAAGCTGGATTGCAGAATAATCGCTTATGTGGGTAAAGTTCGAATATGCCAGATCTATTGTTTTGTAAGCTATAAGAGTCCGGCCAGATAATATATCCGTCTGGCCTATTTCCGATGACCTGAACCTATAGGTCCAGACATCTATTTCCCCGTCGCCGTCTATATCGAATTTGTCAGTGCTCTCGAGGCTTTCCTGCACGCGCGCATCCGCTAATTGCTGGCTGACACAGCCAAAAAGAAGTATTATGGACAATAAAAGCAATCCGGTGCGCATATCAACCCTTTAAGAGTTTTTTATTTTAAACATTATCATGCGTGAAGATATCACCAAAAAGGTATTAAAGGAAATCCAACCTTCCCACAACGAGCTAAAGGGCGAATTGAAGTTTGCAAACGCGGTTCTGCGTGAGTTGAGAGGCAGTTCGCCAAAAGGCTCCGCAGCGGTTCTTGCAGGGAGCGTTGCAAAAGGGACTTTTCTCAGGAATGACAGGGACATAGACGTATTCATATTGCTCCCGAAATCAGTGCCGAAGAAAGATTTTGAAGGCATATTGAAAAAAATTGTACACAACGCATTCCCAAAAGCACGTTATGAGCTCAAGTATGCAGAACACCCTTATCTGAGGCTTTTTCTGGAGCATGTTCGCGTGGACGTCGTACCGGCATACAGGATAAGGCATGCAGGAGAACGCATGAGTGCTGTTGACAGGAGCATATTGCACACTGCATTTATCAGGAAAAAACTAAAGCAGGCGCAGATAAAGGAAGTGCTTCTTCTGAAAAAATTCATGAAATCAGCAGAGCTTTACGGTGCAGAGATAAAAACTGAGGGCTTTTCAGGATACCTGTGCGAGCTGCTGGTGATGCGCTATGGGAGCTTCCCAGGCTGCATTAAGGCAATGGCAAGGTGGAAGATGCCCATAACCATGCAGCTAGGCAAAGCCAAGAACAGGAAAAGCTGGAAAAAAACTCCTGTACCTGTGGAAGCGTTGTTCAGCGCACCGCTTGTTTTTCCAGACCCCACTGACCAGTTCAGAAACGTTGCAGCAGGAGTAAGTGAAGGGAGCATTAAGAAAGTTATTTTGCTCTCGCGCAGGTTTCTGAAACATAAGTCGGAAAAATATTTTGCGCCTCCGCAGGCATTTGAAAAAAAACTATCCAGAATTACAAACGAGGGCAATGCGGTAATAGTGAAAATGAGGTGCAGCGATGCTACAGAGGACATACTGTGGGGCCAACTGAAGAAACTCCACAGGCAGCTTTTGGATTACCTAGAAAGGCATGAGTTCAGGGCCCAAAAAAGCATATTGGGCATTGAATCAGGTGATGCGACAATAGCAATCAGATTTAGGTTAATGCGCCTTTCCACAAGCAAAAATATTACAGGCCCGCTACTTTCAATGAAACAGCATGTGGCACAGTTTAGAAAATCCCACAGAGGGGCACGCTTTTCTTCCCGGGATGGGCATATAGAGGCAAAGGTGAAGCGCGACATTGACAATGCGAAAAAGGCGTTAATGACATTTTTCTCAAAGGTCGAAATGCCAAGCCATCTTGGAAATAAAAGCAATGTCAGAATAAGCTTTTTTTAATAGCGTAAGCACCACTGCCTATCCCTGCGATGCAAACAGGGCATAATGCCCCTGCAGCAACTGCTTCGATAGTTCCGGCACTTATAAGCGCCGCACCTGCCAGGGCAGTTTTGAACCTGGAATCGGAATTTTTCCCCTTGACAGCTTCAGCAGTACCCATAGCATTTACCACCCTAGGAATTTTTTGTCCCTTTTGCCTCAGTTGCAATTGCATTTGAATCCGAACCGGATTTTTTCTTAGAGAAAATTTGGTTAAGTATAGGAACCATATAAAATGGAACTGCTGCACCTGCCGCATCATGTTAGTACTCTCATACATGCCGAGTATAGGTATTTGGAGCCCGATATCAGATAGCAACTGTAATCCACCATCAGCAGCAATTGGCACTAGTGCCACTACAAGATATAACGGGTCAGGCAAAGTGCTGCTGCCCGTCTTCCTCACCCTGGGATAGAGCAATCCGAAAATGAGCATTGCCAGGTAGATGCCAACATCCCTGCTGCATACAGGCAGCTTGTAGCCGGGTATGCCATCCTGCACAACTTTGATTATCTTTAAGTCATTTGAACCATAGTTTCCTTTTTGAGGAGTGCAGTCA
>CAZBWC010000013.1:5760-15355 GCA_964495395.1 Microcaldota archaeon | reverse complement strand
GCAATGACCACCTTGCACTCGACATGATAGGTGAAGTAGCATATGCTTACATACAAGGAACCCCGGAAGAGCTGAAGCAGATCATGCAGAGGTATGATTCTAAATACGCACTGTTTGACCAGGAGATTATTTTCCAGCAAACCGGCAATGGGGCATTGTTCGGTGGCAAATACGGAGCGCTCAATTACCTTGCATGTGACAGGGTAAAGCAGACAAGCGTAACCACCACAACAGGCCAGAGTAATTGCGAAAACGAGCACCTGTGGGAAACCATATATGTGCCCGTTGAGCCAAGGGCAGAGGATATCTGCATAATATCAGAAGCAGGCGGTGTAACAGGCACGATAGGATATGAAAACCAGCTAACGACACTTCCTGACGGCACCTCCCAGATGGAGGCACTGCCGGAGTATTGCATAGGCAATCAGCAACTGGCAGACGGCAGCTCGGTGAACGTAGCATATAAGCTGGATTCGAAAGATGACAATGGCAATTTAGCAGTCAATAAAGCACTTTTGATGAATTATGGCACTACGAACGGGCTCAGGGTTTATGCATTAGCATACACAAATGACCCGCTTTGGGTTGAGAATGGCACCACGGTCGGAGGATACGAAGACCGCAATGGAAAATTCTATGAATCAAATCTGTATAGGGCGTTTGTGCTTGAGAATTTGCCAGGATTTGAGCTAGTGTACAAGAGCAGTGGCGGCGAAGTCAAGATTTTCAGGATAAAGGAATAAGGGCAATTGCTGGAGATTGCAAATAATGTCAAATAGATGGATTGCCCGTCTGTTTTGGCAGGCGATGGCTCCAGAAAACTTGGGATTTTCTTAGGCGACCAGTGATCACAGAGATGATGGAATCACTGGATTTTTAAGTGCTTACTTTGTTATATCATCATGCCGTCACCCACAACAAGCATATTCAAAAAATACAAGGTAGAGCCAGGAGACGAAATAGAGATAACCTCGGGAAGCGATAAGTGGACAGGAACCTTGATGCCTGGAAGCGCAAATGGCAAAACAATTGTGCTGAAGCTCAGCAACGGCTACAATATAGGCATATCTACAGCAAAGGCAAAAATCAGGCTCATTAAAAAATTCCAGAGAAGAGCTGATGTAAAGCATGCTGGGGCAAGCAGAGGCGAAGTCGCGGTAATAGGATGCGGCGGAACGATAGCAAGCAAGGTAGAGTACAAAACAGGCGCAGTTTATCCGGCAATAACTCCTGAAGAGCTAATGGCATCTTTCCCGAAATTAGCAGAGGTTGGGCGCATACACACACGAAAGCTTTTCACGATATTTTCCGAGGACATGGGAACATGGCATTGGAGCGAGATGGCAAACGCATGCCTACAAGAGATAAAAGAGGGCGTAACGGGCATTGTGCTAATGCACGGAACAGACACTATAGCATACAGCAGCGCCGCACTCAGCTTCATGCTCCAGAATTTGCCCGTGCCAATAATTTTTGTCGGCTCACAGCGGTCCAGTGACAGGCCAAGCAGTGATAACGAATTTAACCTGCTTAACTCAGTGTATGCAGCAAAACAGAATTTTGCCGAGGTTGCAATTTGTATGCACGCCAACAGCGATGACGATTATGCATATCTCCACAGGGGAACTAGAGTAAGAAAAATGCACACTTCAAAACGCGATGCGTTCAGGACCATAAATGAAAAACCTATTGCCACAGTAGATTACTCTTCAGGTAAATTTGAAGCAGGCAGCACTATAAGAAAAAGAAACAGCGAAGGGAAAATACAGGCAAAAACCAGGGTAAACCCAAATGTGGCAATGGTATATGCCTACCCAGGGCTTAAGCCGGAAATGCTCAAGGCAATCGAAAAGGAAGCTGACGGGGTAGTACTAGTAGGCACCGGCTTAGGACACGTTTCCACAAACCCGTTTGGTGACAAGCACGCAAAAGGCATATTGCAGACGGTGGAAAGCTGGATAGCTTCCGGGATACCTGTGGCAATGTCACCTCAGACGATAGGAGGCAGAATAAACCTTAATGTTTACACAACAGGAAGGTTGCTCAAGGAAGCGGGCGTAATTGGAGACGAGGCAGATTGGCTGCCTGAGACTTGCTATACAAAGCTCGCATGGGTACTTGGACAGACAAAGGATATGAAAAAGGTAAAGGAGCTTATGGAAATGAACATGGTCGGCGAGATAACAACACGCTCGGCATTGGGATGAGCATATGAAAATAGGCCTGGAGATACATCAACGTCTTGATACAAAAAAGCTATTCTGCGATTGCCCCGCAGCCCTAAACGAAGGAAAAGAAGATGGCCGTGTAGTGCGTTATCTCCATCCGGTGCTTAGCGAGCTAGGTAAGATAGACCGTGCCGCGCTCGCAGAAGCAGAGAAAGAGCAGAAGTTCGAGTATCTGGAATATGAAAACTCCAACTGCCTTGTTGATACGGATGATGAGCCGCCTCATGGCATGAACAGAGATGCTTTAGCTATAGTATTGCAAATGGCAAAACAGCTGCACTCAAAGCCGGTTGATGAGGTGCATTGCATGCGCAAGATAGTCATAGACGGCAGCAATACCACAGGCTTTCAGAGAACTGCGATAATCGCCATGGGCGGAAGCATAAAAACAAGCAGAGGCACTGTTGCTATAGAGCAGCTTGCCCTTGAAGAAGAAAGCGCTGGGATCGCAGTTTACAGGCTCGACAGGCTAGGAATACCTTTGCTCGAGATAACAACCGCACCTGAAATAATTGATGGAGAGCACGCCAAGGAAGTTGCAGAAAAGATAGGCATGATGCTCAGGGCAACTGGCAAGGTAGCACGCGGACTGGGCACTATAAGACAAGACCTGAATATTTCGGTTGAAGGAGGAACGCGAATCGAGATAAAGGGCGCTCAGGAGCTTAAGCTTATTCCGCTGCTAATTGAGAATGAGGCAAGAAGGCAGAGAGAGCTGCTTAAGATAGCCCAGGAAGTGAAAAAGATAAACGGCACTCTGACTGGCCAACAGATTGAGCTTACGCAGATATTCACAAATACGAAATCAGGCATGATACAAAAAGGCCGCGAGCGAGGCGAAGGAGTATATGGCATTTTAGCCAGGAGCCATGCAGGCATTTTAGGGATGGAAATAAGCCCTGACAGGCGCTATGCAACAGAGATAAGCGATTATGCAAAGACGGCAGGAGTCAAAGGCATGATACATAGCGACGAGCAACTCACAAAATATGGAATTGATGAAAACGAGGCAACGCTAGTAAGGAACGCGCTTGGAGCAAACAAAGAAGACGCGTTCATAATGGTAATTGCACCAAAACACAAAGCCATGGCAGCGTTGGAGAAAGCTGCTGAGAGGATGCATATATTCAGCATACCTGAAGAAACCAGAAGGGCAAATCCTGATGGCACAAGCAGCTATATGCGACCGCTTCCGGGGAGCGCAAGAATGTATCCTGAAACAGACGTGCCCCCCATAACTATAGATGCAGTACTGCTGAAAAAAGCCACCGAAAGTGCAGGAGATGGGCTTGAACAGAAGAGAGAACGGCTGCAGTCAATGTTGAACAGCGATATGGCCGAGCAGATGCTCAAGTCGCCAAGGCTCAATCTGTTTGAAAAGCTTGTTGATGCAGACATAGAGCCAGTTTTAGCAGCAACCACGTTAGAGAATACTCTGGTGGCATTGAGGCGCGAGGGAAAAACTCCATCCGAAGAAGAAATTTTCGCAGCACTCAAAGCATACAAAGATGGAAAAATAGTAAAGGCAGCAATTCCCGAGTTGCTTAAGAACCCATCCAGAAAAAGTGAGCTGGTGCGCATAACAGGAAAAGAACTTCAGAAGCTTGCCGAAGATAATAATTATGATTTTGGCAGAATCATGGCGCAGCATCGCCTGCAGGTTGATGCACAGGAGCTACAAAAAATATTAAAAAACAGGAGTTGAACGTTATTCCTTCTTCAGCTTCCCCACGCTCGTCCCGAGAATAAATGCAAGCTCGTCCTCATCGAATTCATAGAGGCTGGCAAGCAGTGCCTCATCCTTTAATGCCATTTCATAAAGAAGTGGCAAATATGATTGCGCATCACGCACTGAAGTGTGTGTCCTGGCACCAACTTTGGAGCACACTGACTTGCGCATGGCGCGCTGCCTCATGCTCGCGCTCATCTGCTTCAGGTAGCTGGGAAACTGATATTTGGTAAACTTATAGTATGGGTGCTTTTTCGACATTGCCACCCCTCCAGTAGCCAGCGCAATGCAGTATCGCAGCAGAATCCATCTTGATTTCCTTATCCTCCCTTCGAAAATGTCAGCACGTGAAAGGCAGTTAAAAGCATTTGCAAGGTCTTCGGGATTTTCATATTCGTATGGGATGTTCTCATCAATCCACAGCTTCAGTATGTCGTAGTCAACATTGCCGCTTGCAACAGAGACAGCATCTGAATAGCTGCGTGCCTTGAAAATATCTCGCACCTGATGGAAGATGTCCTGCTTTCTGTCACGCATGCCCGAACCGCCGCACTGTAAATCGTTTATAGCAGAGCGCACATCACCGTTTGCGTTATCGGCTATTTTTGATATTTCTTCATCAGTAATGGCAATTGATTCACTTTTGGCGATTGCCAAAAGCAGCTTTTTTATCGATGGTGTTCCAGGGCGCCTGAGCTGGATTATCTGGCACAGCATCCGCACTGGAGAAAGTTTTTTCGCCCACGGATCATCAACTGTAAGGATATACGGCTGACTCGGGTTTTTCAGCAGGTCGGAAAGTGCTGCTATTCCTCCACGGTCCTGCCTCTCAAAAACTTCAGCATCATCAATAAGGATAAGCTTCTGCCTGCCGAACAGTGATGAGGCAAGTGACGCAGTGCTGGCAGTACGCTCTATTGCCTGCTTGTTCCTGAGCATGCTGGCATTCAGCTCTATAAGCTCAAGGTTAAGTTCGCGTACAAGTGCAAGAACCATTGAGGTTTTGCCTATGCCTGAAGGCCCGCATAAAAGCAGTGGCTTCTGTGCCTGATTGTTCACCCAGTGCAGAATCCATGACCGTAATTTTTGCTTTGGCTCATCGTGGCCTATCAGGTCATCAAGCTTTTTTGGAGCGTACTTGTCCGTTAAGAGCATAATTATTTCCCCAGAATTCTGACACGTATTTGTCCGGCTCAGCAGTTATAGTAAAATTCTTCCTCCCGAGCATATTCTTGTAGTTGTTCCATTTAAACCTTTCATCCAGGAACACCACTGCAACCCGGTCGCTTTCCTTTCGCATGCCACGGCCCGCAGCCTGAAGCGCTTTTGTGACACCCGGATAGAGATAGCCATATTCCCAACCCTTGCCGAATTTATCCTCGTAATAATCTATCAGGGATTTTATTTCGAGCGACATTTCGTCCAGTGCAACACCCACAATTATTGCAGTCTTTATTTCCTGGTTGCAATAATCAACGCCCTCTGCCAGGCTCCCGCCCTGTACAGCGCACAGCGTCCAACTGCCTGCACTGAATTTTCTTAGCAGCTCGGCTGTTTCCTTTGTAGCCATTTTTTCCTTTTGAACTAGCAGGTTCGGAGAAGTGAGCAGTGGTAGTAGGGCATTGAGCACTTTGTATGATGGGAAAAAGACTGCAGCGTTTGGCGGTGATGCCTGAAGGATTTTGTCAATCATAGATGCCATTATCTTGTAGTTGTCAAAAGTCCTTTGGGAATATCGGGTCGTCATATTTTCGGCAATTATGTTTATCTGGCGCGATTCCTCGAACGGCGAATCATACTGCTTCATGATGCTCGATTCCCTATCGAGCCCAAGAACGTCGCGATGCATGTCAAGCGGCAGGAGGGTGCCACTCATCACAACTGAAGCGTATGCCTGGTTAAGGGCCTTGGTTGCAGGCGAAGGGTCAAGAAATTTCTTGGAAAGGTGGTAACCTGAAGGCGTTTTTCTCAGTATCCTTACAATACCTGAACCTTCTGAATCCCACTGCGACAGGAACTTGGAGAATTTGAGGCAGGAGCTGCGCCTGTTTGTCCTTTCGATGTATTCCGAGCCCAGATATTCAAAGTAGGAAATGCACTCATCTTTTGGCATTTTCAGAGTTTCAATAAATGCCGCAAAATCCCCTGAAGCTATGAGCAGCTCTTCCTTTGAGCCGAGCAATTGCCGGCACCATTTGTCAAAAAGCCGCTCCAGGCCAAGATCTCCGGCACCCAGCAGGGTAGTTTCACCATCCACGCGCTTCATCATAAATGAGTTAATTGTGATGGAAAGATTTTCCCTGACACGCTTTGACAGATTATGCCCCTCGTCAACGATGATTATCGATTTTTCCAGGTTTTTCTTTATTTTGGACAGGAAAATCTCGCGTATCCCTGGGACCATAAGGTGAAAATAATCCGCGATTACGACGTTTGAAACCGCCGCCAGCTTGATCATCCATTCGTAGGGGCAGGAATAATGCTCTATGCCAAGGTCTATCAGCTCAGTGTGAGTCCGCGCAGGGCCATATTTGGAAAGCATTTTTTGGAAATTTGAGCCTGCTTTAAGTTCTTCCACAGAGCTATAGCCTTTTGCATTGCCATAGAATGCGCATGATTCTTCTTTGCGTTTTTTCTGGCATGAATAGTAAAATCCCTCATGGTCGAGCTCTGCCAGCGTGTCGTCAATGCACGCATACCTTCGCCCAATCATGTCAACTGCACGCAAGCCTAGCTTGTACTTCTGCTCCAGTCCACGCACAACATCCAATGCGATTCGATGCTGGGATATTTTAGGGGTGAGAAAAAAAACGGTCAGGTTTTCCTTTATCGCATGAGTGAGGGCCGCGCCAATGGCAGCATCCGTTTTTCCAAGGCCGGTAGGAGCATGTGCAAGAAAATTCATCTGCTGGGATAATGCAGAGTGTGCATCGTTCAGCAGCTCTCTTTGATGATTGCGAAGGGAGGAGTGCCTGAAATAGATTTCATCCATGCTTAGGCTACGCACACAAGATATTTAATTTTGCAATGTAATGTGAAGGCATGGATTGTATATTTTGCAAAATAGTTAAGGGTGAGATTCCTTGCGCAAAGCTTGCTGAGACGGCACAGAGCCTGGCATTTCTTGACATAATGCCGCTGAATAAGGGTCACGCGCTGGTGATACCCAAAAAACACGCTGAAAACGTGCTTGATATAAGCGAAGATGAAATGGCAGACATAGGCAGGCTGGTGCATAAACTCGCATCTGCAATCAAAAAGGCAACAGGAGCAGTTGGCCTGAACCTGATACAGAACAACGGCAAGGCAGCGCACCAGTTTGTGATGCACTTTCACATGCACATTATACCCAGGTTCAGCAATGACAGCTTCGGCTTCAACTGGAATCCGGGAAAATACGAAGAAGGCGAAATGCAGCAGATGCAGAAAAAGATTTTGGATAGGATATGATCAGCAGTCACGCCTTTGCCGCCATACCTGAAGCATCCTCGTTAACAAGATGGCGCACCATGGTTATGAGGCCAGTGCTTGAATCGTAAATAGCAGCAGTGATTTCAAGCCTGCCTTCAAGAACTGCCTGGGTAACGATATCGCTTTTCTGCAAAAGCTCTTTTTCCCAGGCATCTATAACCTTAAGGTCGGTATGTAGCAGTACAATGTGCCTAGTACCAGTATTTTCAACAGAGTATTCAACTGATGCAACGGAAACATCGTCAAGGAGCCCTAGTGAAGCCATTTCCACAGTAGCAATTTCAGCCTCAGAGAGATGGCCTTTATGCTTATTTCCACCAAAATCACCCGCTGATACGCAGAATACTTTATTGGCTGTTTCTGCTGAGACTATCTCACGGGCATCGAATGGCAGGGACGGACCTGAAATAATAATAGCATGGGCAAACTGATGGGCAGAAAGATCCTGTTTTTTATTAGAAGTCCTAAATCGGGCATCCAGAGTGCGTATTAGCTCCCTGTCCTTGGCAACTGCTTTCTCCGAGCTTACGAGCTCAATATGCGGCGATTCAGCTGCAATATCAACAAACGCAGTAACTATGTGGATGTTTTGCTTTGCTGCTAATGCTTTGAAGTTTTTATTGGCTGATAAGGCTGCTGCCTGAACTTTAAGATTGTCCAGTTCGCTTGCAGGATCCACCGACCTAAGAAGCTTCGCAATATTTCTGTGTAGGGCATAATGAGATTTGTCCGCAGCGCAATGGACTGCACCGCATTTGGCATGCCCCATGATGATTATCGAGGAGTCTTGGTCCATGCGCTTCAGGACCTCTTTTATGCCTGCTGTATCCAATAAGTCTGCTACGTTGCCAGCAACATAAACAACTGCTATGCCACGTTTTGCGAAATCATCGAACTCAAACATGCCGCCCATGCGGGCATCTGCACAAATAAGCACTAAAGTGCTTATTTTTTCCGGCAACTCTCCCCGGAATGCTGCCAGGCGTGTGGCATGCCTCTTGTTATCGTCCAAAAGAACATATGCTGATT
Organism: Microcaldota archaeon; assembly: GCA_964495395.1. GTDB lineage: Archaea > Micrarchaeota > Micrarchaeia > Anstonellales > Bilamarchaeaceae > DATDYG01. The sequence goes on along the minus strand of CAZBWC010000013.1, from coordinate 6,898 downwards.
CAGCAGGCGTAAGCATTTCCTTAGCCTCTACCTTGTCGAAAATGCGTTCATGCCTATCAGTACGGTGATAGCCCCTGAAAACAGCATGCTGAGGATGACTCTCGTGGTGAATGGCTGCTACGTGACGCATTCCGCGCATATGGGATTGCATAGGGTTCTTTCACGATTAGGATTTTAAAAGGCAACCAGAGGGGCAATACCCCCTCTAGTTCCCTTGGGTCTCCTGACTCCCCCACCACATCTGCCAAACCCTGTGCAGGATTGTTATGAGCATTTGATTGGGCACCACCTAAAAAAGTTATTGTTGCCTTTGACGGTCAAATGTATAAAATCCAAAAGGTTTAAATATAAGTAATGCCCTAAATAGAGATGTGAATATCCTTCCAGAGGTGGCATGATGACTAAGGCAAAATCAGTACATTCCAAAGCAGGTGCTCCAAAAAAGCATGGAAAAAACACTGCACAGAAGGCAGGGCTGCCAAGGACCAAATTGGCAAAAACAACAGGTGTGGCCAAAGCAATAAAGACCGCAATAAAACAGCCTAAATCCAATAAGGCTTCAGTAATAGAATCAAAAGCAAAGCCCAAGGCATCAAAAGAAGATTTGCTTAAACTGAAGCTTTACAGGGAACAGGAAAAATTGTGGAATGCAAAACTCAATGATATACTTTCTAATGCGTACGTAAGGCAGTTGCTAGTAGACCTTGCAGGAGAAAATGCACTCGAGCTCATAAGGAACTTCGGCACTGAATCAAGCGATGAGGATTTGTCAAAAAAACTGAAGCTCAAGATAAGCGATGTGCGCGCTACATTGAACAAGCTTCATAATTATGGCCTCGTGTTTTACAACAGGCAAAAAAACAGCGAAACAGGCTGGTATTCCTATAGCTGGATGCTGGATAAGTCCAAAATATCTTCATGGGCTTCCGACCATCTTGAAGCAAGGGAAAACCTGCTCAAGGAAGACAATAACACTTATTTCTGCCCCGAATGTGGCATTGAAAGCATGCTGCATTTTGAAAAGGCAACAGAGCATAATTTCCGCTGCCCTTCATGCGACAAGGGACTGGAGTTTCTGGATGAGGAAAGGCTCAAGACATTGAACAAACCCTGATAGAGATTGAAAAAAAGGAAGAGA
>CAZBWC010000013.1:0-5750 GCA_964495395.1 Microcaldota archaeon | reverse complement strand
ATGCATGAAAATCCAGGAGATAAACGTTTATACCGCCGTTCTTTGGAACGGCCTTGTTTTGTGCATGAAAATGCCTAATGGATTATGGGAATTCCCAGGCGGCAGCGTTGACTGGGGCGAATTGCCAGAAAAAGCAGCAGTACGCGAAACAAAGGAAGAATCAGGTCTTGATGTTTCTGATATACGATTTCTTACTATAACCTCTGCAACATACAAGAAAAATGATGATGACAAACATTCTGTTTACATTGTATATACTGCCAATTCCAGCTCAGACAAGGTGACAGTAAGCCACGAACATGTTGAATACAGGTGGCTCAAACCATCTGAACTGCGTTTTCTGAAATGGGCTTTGAATGCCGAGCCTGTTGTAGAGATGCTGGAAAAATAAGGACACATTCTACTGGAACCCCTTAAGCTCGTTTATCATCTTCTCGAACTCATCACAAGTGTAAGGCAATACGGAACCGCCCTCTATTTCCATCTTTAGGACTATCAGTGCAGATGACGGCGAGGCAAGCCTTTTCAGGAACTCAGATTTTTCAGCCTCGTTAACAAACATAATGATGTTTATGCCCTTAGGAACGCTACCTAGTACGCTTAGCACAACCGCCTCAAGCCTTTTACCGTCAAATCCATCAAAAAGATGCACATACATCTCCTGCCCCACAATAGTGATTTTGGTATCGCATCCGGATTCCTCACCCCTCGCAGTAAACGGAACCGCATTATTTACGAATATGTCCCTCAGCTTGCGGAACAGGCATAGATAGCGCGCATCCCTCTTGGTTTTTGCCTCCCATGATGAGGGCATGTAGTATTCGAGTACATTACGTATCTGGCCCTTGCGCTCCAGAACCTCCATAATATATTCGAGGTTATAGTCGCTTATCATGATAGGCTTAGAGTTGTAATACATGTCCCTGAATCCGTTCTTGAGTTCGGACAACGACAGCGGAGTTGCACTCCACTTGTAAGAGTCATTGACTTTCTCAAACAAGCCGAGTATCGTATCGCTTCTTAAGGACACCTTGGTCCGGGCAACAGGAGAGAACTCAGGAACATCAAGTGTGTATGATATGTCCTCCTTTCGCCCGAAATAGACCCCAGCACCGATTATACCAAGTGCGAGTGCAAGCGTTATCAGGAATGCCGGATTTTCAAAAATGGAAGTCGACTTTATGCGCGACACAGGCACAACCTTTTCAAGTTCCCCGAGCTTGAATGTGAATTTATGCTCTGCAAACGAGAGGTCATCCCAGTTCGTGGCTGCAAGAACGTCGATGGTTATATCAGAGGTTCCCTCGAACTCATAGATCCCATATTTGCCATCATCAACAATAACTTCAACCTTCAGGGCATTGGCCGCATCTTCCTCAAGAAGATTATTCCCTTTGAGGATGTTGAATCTATATTGCCCCTTGCCAACCTGCCCCATATAGGCGATATCAACGGATTCCACCTTTAGATAGGTTGCAGCATAGAGCTCGCCTGAATCGTCAACTACTTCTGCGATGTACTCCCCCGTATCCAGATGTACAGGAATATCGTAGGGAGATTCTGTTATGAGGCTTACCTGCCCTAATGAGGTTTTATCGCCCACAGGGCCAGTGCTATTGGTTATGCTGACATATAGGAATCTTGACCCTCCAGGATTTCCGGTCTGGCCAGGCAGAAAGTTTATACGCATAGGCTGGCCCGATATTGGAGTCGGAGTAACGGCATAGCCGCCCTTGACATAAAGTTCGCCTGCAGCATCCTTATCCATAGTAACGGTAAGCCATTCGTTGGCAATAAGCCGGCCATCAGAGGCCGTAGCGAGTAGCTCTGTTTTTATCGAACCTCCAGTAACATGAATAGGGTTAGTAAAGAAATCGTAGTTGCCGCTTTCAGATAATCCAGCATCATCAACACTGGTAATTGAATATTCCCTAGCAGTTGCAAGAGGCACTGCCCATCTACTCTCGAATATCACCCTTGAAATATCTTCGGCAGCAGCTTCCATGTTGTTGCGCCACCCTGAGTCAAGAGTCTGTGGAATGAATATCAATGCACCGTCGCTTGTGACAATCGCTGTTGTCGAACCGTAGAGCTTTTCAACGCTCGTATTTGATCCACCATAATTGACACCGTAAAGAGGTTGATAGAGCCTGAAGCCATCAGCGCTGTTCTGGATGCTGCTACTCGTAAATCCTATGCCCAGCAAACTAAGAATCTCAGGAGGTGTGCTGACAACAGAAGTGCCATCAAGCATATTGGTGAAAGGCAAGCCGATGTAAATGACTACGTTGCCCTTTTGGGCAAGAGCCATGATGTCAGAGCCACCACCTATGCCCAGAAGCTCTTTAGGAATATTTCCACTCGGGATTATCAACACTGCATTTCCAGGAAGCTGCTGGGCATCTGAAATTGAAATCTCATTGACAACCCGACCACGGGATGCGAACTCCTCCCGCAGAACATTAATGAATTCATTATAGCCTTCGGCTTGAGTACGCGTACTCCTTAGTACGAAGACTTCTGAGGGTATCTGACTCCCGTATGGAGTGATTTTGACGGTGTAGTTTGAAATGCCCGTTGCATCAATTGCCATTCTCAGATAGCCGACATATTGATTGGATGCACGATCACCTGCAGTTATGAGCCCAGTATCAAAAACTTCGGCCTGTAGATAGGGCTTCACTATTGCAGCAGGACTTTTAAGCTCAGCAGGACTCTGGAGCGTAAGATAGACCCATGCACCCATAAGAAGCAAGAAAGCCAATAGTACCGTGCCGCCTATTATTGCAAAATTGAATGCTGATGACTTTTCCTGTTTCTTTGAAGTTTCCGGCTTGAGAGGTTTTTTAGCGGAGAACAATTTAGCCAGTGATACCCGAATCTCGTCTATAGGCTGCTTCTTGTGGACCTTGAAGGATTTCTTATACTCGTACTTGCGCCTGAATTCGAATTTGTATACCTTCAGCTTGATGCCGATTTTCTTGATGTCCACCATTGGCAAGCCCTCGCACGATATTACTTCACGGTCTCCAGATAGCCATCATTAACAAGCATGGTGAGCATTTGCTCGACCCGCGCAGGAGTAACCTTAAATGTCTTGCAAAACTCGTACACATTTATCTCGCCATCGTGTTCGACAATCCATTCTTGTATGTTGCTTTTGATAGCCTCGTCAGAAACTGTTTCTGCCTTTTTAAGCTCAACCTCAAGTTCGTCATTCCTGGTTTTGAGCTCGAAATTTTTAGCCTTTATGAGCTGATTCTCATCATCGAGGCTTTTGTTCCTTTTCCTAAGCTCGTCGACTTCTTTCTTCAGAGTATCGTATTTGATGTAAAGTTTCGCATAATCAGGAGTAACGGATTCGTATAGCTCCTTCAACAGGCTTTCAACCAGCTGGTAAAGCACCTTCAGGTCTACCGCATAATTAGGCTCCATTACGCTCAGTATGTTAAGAAGGTACATTGCCACATCCAGCTTGCGCTTATGAGGGGCAATGCCTGAAGGCGTTGAAAAAACAACCTTGATTTCGTCCTTGCTGATATGAAGTATGGAAAACAGGTAAGGTGCCTTGTTAATGTCGCGTTTCTCTATGTATGCTGCTTCCACAGCCTCTTTTTCCTGGTCAGCTTCGAGAGAGGTTATTGTGCGTAAAGCATCTGCAAGCTGCTTCAGGCTGCCCGTAAGGGTGCCTTTTACCATGAATCCGTCGATAATAGGTGCTTTCTGTTCAGCATTTTCCACGTTAAGCTTTGTTTCAGGCATTTATCCACCTCTGGATTTCGGGGTATCGGCTTTTGCAGCAGCTACTTGGGGCGTGTATCTGAAGAAGACCACCACGAGAATAATCATTACACCTATAAACAGCGAACCTATAAGGCTGCCAAGGTTCAGCCTTCCTGACAGCAATGGAAGCCCTATTAGGACCAGGATCAGGCCTGCTGCCAGTATTGAGGTGATCATCATATTCCTCTCGAAGTTCAGCCTCTTTTGCATGTGTGCATCCAGGTCGTTACCGCAGACGTACAGTTCGTTATTCTTTGCAATGCCAAATAGAGACTTGACGCGCCTGATGAGGGCAATTGCCGGGTCTTCTTTTACCATTGAGGCAGTATCATCCTTGCTGATTTCCTTCTGGCAGACTATGCAAACTTTCATATTTAATCCTCCAGCACTACCTGTGCCGCTTCCTGCGTGCCGATGTTGGCCTTCTTCAGGTCGGCCTTGCCGAAAATGTTGATTATCGTGATATCGTCTATTCCGGTGTCCTTGAGGAATTCGCTTATCCTGCGCCTTATTATCCCATACCTTTCAAGCAGTATCACAAAACTCACCACATCCATGCGGTTGTTCTTCTTTTCGAACATTCTGCCAAATTCCTCAATGCGCTGGTCATTCAGACCGTATTGCCTCAGCTTCCGCCTAAACTCCTCACGCACAAATGATACGCTTTTGGTCATATTAGAATCCCTCTTCTGCTTGGTTGAGAGAACTTCGTCCAAATCAAGGAATATCTCCCTGGACGGCTCCTCGCCATCTATTTTGTTGATCAGGAATGTTGACGGGTAAGGGGTAGGCGTCGTAAACGACATGTTAACGGCACATTGCCCTACACCGAACTTCGCAATTTCATTTCGCATGTAATTGCTGAAATTCAGAGTCCCCTGCAGATAATCTAGGAACCTCTCGAATTTAACCTTTAGCATGAACGTGGTGCCAACGTTGCTGAATATGGCTTCGCTTATGTCGTTAGGGTTCTGGCTTGCGATGATTATGCCGAAGTTGTATTTTCTACCTTCGCGCACTATCATCACTGCATCGCTGTTGTCTTCCTTGGCTATTTTCCATGCTTCATCAAGCACAACAAGCAGCTTAAGGCCTTTTTTCTCAGACCAGCCTTCTGCACGCATCCTCTCTTTTATGAACTGCAATAGCGTCAGTGCAGCCATTGCCCTGAATTTCTCGTCAGGAAGACCCGATATATCAACATCAACTAAGCCAGAGGTAGTGAGCTCATCAAGGCTGACACTGCTTTGCTGTGCGAAATAGTCTTCACCGCTTTTGGTGAACTGCTTTAGCCTGTAAACGGCATTCTCCAGCTCAGCAGGAAATTCGTATGTGCCAAGTGCCGATTGCTCCTCGAGTATTTTTACGACGTCTTTCAAGGTGGGCGGAGTCAGCTTTTTCCCAAGCTCATCCTTGCTTTCCTTGGCATCCATCTGGTATTTGTTTTTCATGTATGCCTTTTCTATTGCCTGCTCTGTGAGCCTTCTCTGCTCAGGATAATTGCCAATGTCAGTAAGCAGCTCGAGGGTCCGGATAACCTGTTTTATACGGTCGTATGGCTTCATGCCGCCCAGGTCAAGAAGGTTCAGGTATGAACCTTTTCCAAGCGAGATTATCTTGCCATTGGACTGCCTTACCCAGTCCCTGTATTCCCCTGCCCAGTCAATTATCAGTGCATTGCTGTTCCAGACAAATGCAGCCCTGAGCAGGAATGTCTTAATGAAATAGCTCTTTCCGCTTCCGGAAATACCGACAACGGCGATGTGAGGATTGGCAACATTCTCGTAACCCCAGTAAAAAGGCGCATCAAATATGCCTGTGCGGCCGATGTAGATTGAGTTGCCTGGATCAGCAGCAAGCACTTCCAGCGGTGGCTCTGGAGGATGTACAAGGATGTTCCTTCGGGACACCTCTTTGTTAGGAATCTTACTAAGCCTCAGCCTACCCATTATACCACGCTGTCCTCC
>CAZBWC010000012.1:8257-16522 GCA_964495395.1 Microcaldota archaeon | reverse complement strand
ATCTCGTTGTAGTGCTCTCCGAAATGAGCATCCCTGTAAATGCGTCTTTGGCATTGTCCGATAAGCTCTACCAGTTTGCCAAATCGCTTAATGCCTCGGTTGTTATCTCGCTGGGAGGCATTTCGCTTAAGGAAAATGAAAATGTTGTTTATATGGTTGCAAGCAGCAGGAAGCTCATGAAGCCGCTTGTTGACAAACACCTCGTAAAGCCTATAAGGGAAGGTGCAACCACTGGTGTTACTGGTCTTTTGCTTACGCGCGGAACACTGGAGAAATTCCCAGTAATGTCGATTCTGGCAGAGTCCTCGGAAGATTATCTGGATCCGAAGGCCGCATCCAATGCATTGAAAGTGCTTTCAGAAATAATACACGCCAAAATAGACACCTCGAGGCTTGACATGGAAGCTGCGGAACTTGCTGCCGAGTTGCGCGACAAGATGGTCAAAAGCGATGTGCCTTCAAAACTCCGTTCATCAGACAGTGGCATGTACGGATAATTTCGAATCCTCCTAATTTGTTCTTTTTGCCTAAGCCACAATAGTTATGATTAGCCCTATTATCATCAGCAAGACTGCTGCATATTTATGCCATGTCAGTTTTTCTTTTAGCAGCAGATATGCTCCTGTTACTTCTACTAGTGGTGTGGCTGCAACTACTGCTGCAGTTAATACTGCTCCTAGAATTGCTACTGATAAGTTATACGCTAAGGTTGCAATGAAATGCAAACCACTGCGTATACCTATGGTTATTGTCTCTTTTTTGGATGGTACGCTCAAGTCCTCCTTCTTTATCAGGTAATATGATGCAATGACCCCGGTTATCCCGGTTTCAAGAAACAAACTTGCTGCATATGCTCCTGATGCTTCTACGAACAACCTTAGGAATGTAAAATAATATGCCCACCCCAAAATCGTGCCCACGATGTAAATAACCCCTTTTTCAAGCTTTAACTGGCCTAAGTTTTCAAAGGCCATAACAGCAGATGCTACTACTATGAGTAATACGCCTGCTGTTTGTACTGGTGTCAGCAACTCTGAAAAAAACACGGCTCCTGCAACCATTACTAGAAGAACATACGCCCTGGACAACGGAAGCAGTACACTTGCCTTTCCATGTTCTAATGCTTTGAAAAGCATGACGATCGAAATTGCCCCTATTATGACTTGGGCGACGTATGCAAATGCCAATTCAAACGGGAATATTATTTTGATGCCTAACAACACTGCCCCTAGTATTAGCATGAAAGAAAGAATCAGGTAGCTGTATACTATTGATTTGTATGTGCCTACTTCATCAACTAACTTTTTCGTAATGACTCCAACACTGCCAAAACTTAGAGTCGCTGTTAATGCAGGCAAGAATTCGAACATAGCAAAAATTATCCTTCTAACTTTAAAATCCAGTGACTTCAGTCCTGGGCGGTTGCCTTAAGCATCTCTCCAATACATCCATCGAATGTTCCAATTTTTCCATCCTTTCTGCAAATGTTATCCGCATTGTGGCAGGATGATGCTCGTAGCCATATCCTACACTAGGCATCAGAAGCGTGCCTGCAAGCATGAGCCTTTCAGCTAGTTCCATATCAGTTCCTGAAAAGCTTGTCTGTGCCGTTATATTGATGCATGCCTCGGGCATAATCACTTTAATTCCTTTCATTGCCTCAAGCCTTTTCCTGATATAATCCGCCTTGGCGGCAAGCTCGCAGCGTACGGTGTGCATGAACTTTGCGCCAGCAACTATTTCCTGTTCCATTATCCATGAAAGAAGCGTATTGGCTGCCCTGGGCGCGTTTCCCACAAGCCCGCTCATGCGGCCAACAATACCTTCTAAGTGGCTTCGCCCGTTTGGAAGTGCTGTGCCCAGCAGGCCGGGGTCTGCTCTCACCCAACCTATCCTGTATTCTGCAAGTGCATAGCGCTTGGAAGCAGAATCCAGGCGTATCACATGCGGTTGCTCTATCCAAGGGCCGTATCCTGGATATTCATTGTTCTTCTGAAAGCAATTTTGTATCTCATCTATTATCACATAAATCCCCTCTAGCTGTGCCCGTTCAATGACCTCACGAAGCAGGCCTGGGGGAAAATATTTTCCATCTGGGTTATTCGGGTTTGTTATAAAAATAATGCGCGGCCTTTCGTGGAAAACCTCTTCAATATCCTCCATGCTCATTGGTATGTGGTCTGATTAAGGGAGTACAAAATCATATGCAACAACCTGCAGCGAGTGCTGCAGCATCCTTATCACTAGCCAGTATAGCGTTGGACCTATGACGGCAATTGCTGGTTTGCCTGGCAATGGGGGAAACCGGCAAAGCACTTCTTCTGCTGCAAAATGCAGCGCTGCCCAGGTTCCTGGCATCATAGCTACGCTATTCTCGGTGTAACTCGTCTTCCATAGGTGGTTTTGAAGTGCCGCGATTTGCGCACGCAGACCTCTATCGCCTGCTTCGATACCGTATGCATAAGATGGGCTATGGCGATTTTCTCCCAGGAATCCCATGGCCTCATGTGGCAGAAGATCATGCGGCCTGCGAAATACCCCTCTGTCAAGCGAGCTTCTTATCTGCCTGCCCTGCCTGAGGTTCTGTTCGAACATACCATGGTAGCGGCACATAATCTCATTTGCCCTAAATATGTCTGAAGGTACGCGGCGCAAGTATTTCCTTTCCATAACCCTATTTAACACAATTTATATATTTAAATTTTATTTAGCTTTTTTTGATTTAAAATATAAACTTTTAATAATATTTATGATAAAAACCAATATATGGAGAAACAAATGGACAAAATTGACAGAAGAATTCTTCTTGAGCTTGACAAAAATTCCCGGCAGCCTTTTACCAGTATCGCAAAGAGATTGCGCCTCCCAAAAAGCGTAATCGCCTATCGCGTTCGGCAGATGGAACGGAACAGTGTCATACAAGGCTATTATGCTATGATTGACACTTCAAAGCTCGGTTATTTCAGCTTCAGGGCCTATCTAAAACTAAAAGAGGCAAACTCATCAGAAAAAGAGCAGATAATAAGGTATTTTGCTGATTCGGAAATGGTGTGGTGGGTGGCAACTACGACTTTTCCATATGACTTGGAAGTATTTTTCTTGTCAAGGACCATGCACGCATTCAAAAAAATATGGAACGATTTCCTGTCGAAGTTCAAGCCAAAGCTTGCTATCAAGAAGCTTGCAACCTATGTTGAGCTCCAGCATTTTACCAGGGATTTTCTGGTGCACCAAAATGAGATGAAAAACAGGGATTGCATTGCAATGGGGAGCGAGCAGCAGGTTCGCCTGTCAAATCCTGAGCTTCAGGTTCTGAAAGCAATATCGTCTGATGCACGTGCTGGCACTGTTGTTCTTGGGAAAAAACTTCACATGAGCCCGATTACCGTGAAAAGCATAATCAGGAGGCTTACGCATGCTGAAGTGATACGCGGCTTTAGGGTGCTAATCAACTATGCCATTGTGGGTTACGAATACTACGAAGTCGGTATGGATATAAGGGATTCAGACAGCATGCGAGGCATACTGAATAAGATTGCCCTGTTTCCGGAAACTGTCTACATCCATCAGACGATAGGCGGACGGGATGTCGAATTTAGCATCCAGGTTGCTAGGGAAAAGGGCATACAGGAGCTATTGGACCGGGTATTTGGACAATATGGCGACCGCATAAGCGATTACGAATATTTCAAAATCCTTGAAAATCGCAAAGTAGGGTATATGCCTGCTGGCTGGAAGGGAGGGGTGCTATAGCTCGAACGTGGTGCCATAGGTAAAAAATAAATGCAGGGAGAAGGATTTGAACCTTCGAACACACTTCACCCATGCTCCATCCTTGGCATAGCTTCGGTTGTCGCATGTTAAGTGACGGGATTGCTTAGTAACCTATAGCAAGGTTATTTTGGGCCGCCTTTTGCTAAAAGGCGGAACTTAAGTCCCGCGCATTTGACCAGGCTTTGCTATCCCTGCATGAAACTTTAGAAAAGTTTCATCAAACCTATTTATTCAAAACTTCTTCTTCATCCAAAACTGTTTTTCCAATTGTTTCGCGAGCAGAAGTGACCTGAGTTGCGAAGCAATTTAACATGACCTGAACACAGTAAGCTCAAGCAGATTACTGTTCTTGCATCTCGAAATTTGCCAGAATTAGATTCTTGTTCTGAAAGCCTTTTAATCCAACCTACAGGATCCTTGCCTTTTTTCCGTCAAAGTGGAGCGTGTTTTCATATCTTACGCCGAAATTGCTGAAATAAGCCCCTGGCTCTATGGCTATTGTCGTGTTTTTAAGCCCATCTCCGCTTTTCATACTCATTCTCGGGTATTCGTGCACATCGAGGCCTATGCCATGGCCTATAGAATGTATGAGCTTTGGCAATGCCTGTTTTGCCATGCTCTTTTCGGCAAATTGCGCCAGATCCTTGCCTGTGTGCAACTGCGGAAGGGCATCCATTATTTCATCAGAAACAGACTGCAATTTTTCATAAGCCTGTTGCATCCTGCTGTTTCTTCTTAGGAAAAAGCATCTGGTCACATCGCTGCAATACTGCCCGTTTTTTACGCCATAATCAATCAGAACCATGTCTTTCAGTCTGGATTTTCCAGGGGTATAATGTGGGAACCTGGCATTTGCTGCTGTTGCTACTATTGGTTCGAATGCCTGTTCTGTGCCTGCTTCAACGGTTGCAATGCGCAGCTGTTTTACTACATATAGCTCACTCATACCTTCCTTAAGCTCGAGGCTATCCAGAATCCGGTGTGTTGTTTTAGTCGCCTTTGCTACTGCTCTTATCTCCTCAGGCATTTTTTTCATTCTGGCTGCAAGAAGCCTTTCCGATGCGTTCTCAAGCCTACACATTGTTGAGAGCTTTTTTGCCAGATAATAAGGCATATTCATTTCATCGATGCTGATCAGCCTTTTGCCGACAAGCTTTTTCAGCTCCTCTGCTGCATTAACATATGCAATCACTTTGCCTTTGAAGTTTTTCCTTGCTATAGCTTCGTTCATGCGCGGTACAAGCAGTATCTTTTTGCCATCAAGTAAAAGGAAAAATGCATGGTCTATGTCAACTCCTGATTGATAATAGTGGTTAGCATCAAATTTCTCTCCTCTGTAAAGAAGCAAATTCATAATATTCCTACCTCGATTTTCTTTTCTTGGTTATTATAACGCAGGCTCACTACGGCTGATTTTACTGATGCTGGGTATGTGAATACCACTTCCTCGCCGTTTTTTACATCAGCACGCTGAAATACTAACTTCTCCTTATCTGCAGCATCCTCGACAATTACCAAATCCAAATCCCTGTGCGGTTTTATAGTGACAATGCTCATGCCATTTTCAAGCCGCTTGCTGCACTCTGCACCGCCGCTATGTTTTTTCCATATGAAAAATATTGCTATGGCAATCGCAAGCAAAATTATTACTATGGCAAATATCGCAAGTTCGAGGCTCACCATCCCCACCCTATCCTTCTGCGGCCTTTCAGCACCAGCGTTTTTAGTTTCAGCTTTTTTATTTCCTGTTTTATCTCTCTATCATTGGTGCAGACTATTGCCCTGTGCATTTTTGCATATGCAACGACCCATTTGTCTGCTGACATGCTGCTAACGGCCTTTTCCCATTTTTCCTTTCCAAGTATCTTCAATGCCAAATTAGCTGCTCTGCCTGTTTTTCCCATGTTTTTGCTAAGGCCGTCAAGCTCTTCCAGAACTGCGTCCGGTATTACCACCTCGGCATTTTCTACCAGTTCATGCACCTGCTTGAATATATCGACTCCGAACTGATACGGGAGAAGCAAGAAATTAGTATCCATGACTACTTTTCTGGTTATTTTTTCCATGTCCTATCTATAGGAAGCAGAATTATATTACTTTGTGGGTATAAAGATATACTAGTTGTTTTCGTGGTTTTAGTTAGCACTAATGTTTAAAAATGTTTCGTGTTATAACATGTTTCACTAACAAAACAAACAATTGACGTTTTTGTCAAAAAACTAAAAAGGTGATATGAGATGGTTGGGGGAAATGTAACGAGATTAGCAAATGTTCGTAGTAGAAGTGGTGATTCTAAGAGACCACTGGCAAAAGTTTTGGCTTCATTGACCGTAGCAGCAGGATTTGGCGCATGCGGTGCAGAACCTGGTCCGGCTATTCCTACTACTATCGGTGATGATGATACTGTTGCTACCACGGTAGGATGTCCTCCGACTGGTGCAGTTGAAGTAGCAACAATAGAAGAGTGCGCTCCTGTAGATTGCAAGGATGGTACTAGTGCTGTTACTCGCAGTGTACCTGCGGCTGAGTATGAAGCTTTGTCTGCTGAAGAGCAGGCCGCATGCTTGGCAGAAGCCGTACCTCCTGTGGTTGACAATCCTCCTGTTGAAGTTGAATGCGCAGTAAGCAATGCATATACATATACTATTGTAGTTGACGGCGAAAGAATGGTCGTATACGATGGTGATATGGTAAATGCAGGCGGAAAGACCTATGCTATCCATACCACCTCTGAAGGCGAATTCTATATGTCAAGCACTGCAGCAGATGGCACTGTAACGAGAGTATATCCTGCAAGGCAGGTCGAACAGGGCGGTCTTGTAGAGACTGAAACCACCGTAGATGGTGTTGTTACAACTGACAGCTGCGTTCATATTTTGACTTGTGTAAGCTTTGAGCTTACTGTTGAAACGCAGATAAGGCAGACGGTTGGCGTAACTGCACAGGCTGTTGTTGTGATGGCTGAAGTTAACTCAACCGGAAGTGCGGTATCAACTCCTGCATTGTTGCATGAAGGCGAAGCTGCTGTAATGAGTGCGGCAGAAGGTGTTCAGGTAGCACTTACAACTGCTGGTTCAGCTGGGACTACTGATTTTGCAATATTGGATGTAACTGCTGACCGTGAATCACCATTTGTTCTTGGTGCACCTGCTGTTGTAGCTGAAGGCACAAGTGCTGATTTGGGTGCTGGTAGAAGTGTCACTCTTCTGAGTGTTTCAGAAGCAACCCAGGAAGGCTGCAAACTCACAAGCGGCTCATTCAAGGTTGTTGATGCATCTGCATCTGCAGAAGACATCGCATCTGCTGTTGCAGTATCAGCACAGCCTGGAGACAGCCTTACGGTTGGTGTTGTTGGCGTAACAGTACGTGTGCTTGAAGTTGTTAACGGCAGCACACCTGAAACTCAGTTCGCAAAGGTCCAGGTGTCAAGCGGAGACAACGTTTCTGAAGTTCTTCTTGCAGCAACACCTGCATATGATGGTGTGCGCGGGTTAACTGGCTCAGTAGTTGTGGGCGGCAAGATGATTCTGCTTACAGGGACTGCAGTTGAATCTGCTCCAGCAACAACTGAATAAACTCCGGCAATAAGTTAATTTTTTTATTTTTCTTCCCTTTCTTTTTTATTCCCGCTTTTTCTGATTCGTTACTTTATCCCAAGAATCTCCTTTGTTCTCTGAAAATCTTCTTGTGCCGGCTTTATAGCAACCTTAGTGAAATCACTTGCTCTGCTCACTATATAAAGGCTTTCAAGATTGATGCTGTTATTTGCCAGTTTCCTGGTTACTTTTCCAAGCTCGCCCGGTCTGTTGAGCATTTTGAGAATCAATATATTGGATTCTGTTACTGCAACATCCTGTATTTTTGACAAGGTTTTTAAGGCTGTAGATACATCATTCGTAACAACCCTGAAAACAGCGCCATTGTCTTTTTCGTGCGCTGAGATGGCCTCTATGTTGACTCCAACACCGCCCAAAGCTTCCGCAACCTTTGCCAACGTTCCAACCTGGTTCTTGGCTACTATTGTTAACTCCTTCATCCTATCACCTCGCTGCACTCCTCGCTATGATATTTGCAAATAATAAAATAAACCTATGTGATGACATGCTATTGAACTTTTATGGTGCTGCCCGCGAAGTGGGCAGGAGCTGCATCGTGCTCGAAGATAGGCATAAGGCGCTTATGCTCGATGCTGGCGTTAAGCTCGGTGAGCGGGTCGAATACCCCGTAATTGCCGATGATGACCTGAAAAAAATACACGACATCTTCGTAAGCCACGCCCATCTTGACCACAGTGGCTATCTCCCGCACATCTATGCCAAAGGATTTCATCCCCAGGTATGGGGCACGAAGCCTACCCGCGACCTTATGAGTGTGCTCCTTTCGGATTACCGCAGATTGCAGAAGGTGCCGATATTCAAGCAGAAAGATGTTGACATCCTGCTGCAGAAAATGCGCATAGTCGATTATCAACAGCAGGAGCGAGCTGGCTTT
>CAZBWC010000012.1:7822-8247 GCA_964495395.1 Microcaldota archaeon | reverse complement strand
CTGCAAAAACCCTGATTACTGAAAGCACCTATGGCCGAAAGGACGCAATTTTGCCCAGCTTTAAGCAGGCAGGCCAGAAACTCGTAAAGGAAATCAATGAAACGCTTAATGAAGGCGGTCACGTTCTCATACCCAGTTTTGCCGTAGGCAGGGCTCAGGAAATACTGCTCATGCTTGATGACTATATGCGCAGCGGTGCCCTTGGCAAGACAAAGATCTATGTTGAAGGCATGATAAACAAGGCATTGCGCATTTACAGGCACAATGCCTACTATGCCAATGAGGACATAAAAAAACGCATTCTTATGAGCGAGGATGACCCTTTCAAGAGTGATTTCTTCCACCGGTCTAAATCAAAAGAACGCGAGGACGTATTTAAAGAGCCATGCATCATTGTTTCGACCTCAGGCATGCTAACTGGCGGG
>CAZBWC010000012.1:0-7812 GCA_964495395.1 Microcaldota archaeon | reverse complement strand
TCTATCTGGAAAAGCTTGCAGGGAATCCTAAGAACAAGATGATTTTTGTCGGATATCAGGCAGAAGGCACTCTTGGCAAAAAAATCCTTTCAGGCCAGAAGTGGATCGTGCTGAATAACAGGGAAGTTGAGCTAAAGCTTAAGGTTGCTGACGTCCGTCTTTCTGCACATGCTGATTTCAACGAACTGCAGCGCTTTGCTGACAGCATCAAGGGCCTGAAACGCATCTTCCTTGTGCACGGCGAGAATACCGACCTTTACGATGCACTGTCAAAGAAGTATGATGTTGTCGCTCCATCTCTTGGTGAGAGCTATCCTATATGATTCTAAAGGCCAACCAGAGGGGAGCGCCCCTCTAGTTTCCCTGGGATGTCATGATCGTCGCAATGATCCTGAGCATGCTCAAGGTCGATACGTCGACCTTGACATTCCTGACACCTCCATAAGAAAGCTCCCAGGTACAGAGAGAATGTCAAGAAACCTATGGACTTTAGTCCATAGATGAATTGACACCCTAACCACTGATTTTTACCTGAGAAATTACATAGAAAATCATGAACATGGAAAACTTAATGAAACAATTAAACAGCTAGAGCATGAGCCTGAACAACTGAGCCTATCAGGCTTCTTCTAAACAACAAAGAAGCCCAGCACTTTAGTGCTGGGAGTTGTCACGAAACCTGGCTACGCTATCTGCTCGCAGCTGAATTCGCCTACTGCTATTTCCGCATCACATTCATAGCTGCCTATCTCTACGATTAGCCTTACTGGGGTGGTTGTTGCATCTACTGCGCGCACTCTTACCTGACTTGATGTTATATCCATTATACCGACCTTGTCGCTGTCACTTGTGCGTGCTGATGGTCTGCCGCCTCTACAAACTCCGCTGCTTTCATCAGGGCAGGTTATTGTGAAAGTGTGCTCGCTGCCCTGGTTTAATATTGCCGTAGTTGAATCGAGGGTGCATGTTTGTGAAGTATCATCATCATCTCCTGCAGGCTGCACATTGACGGTTGTGCTGCAGCTGTATGCAGGCGTTGTTACTGCTGCACTGACCTGGCCAATGCGGCCTGATACTGGGAATTCAATAACTGCGTGGTCATCATCCTGTGCCTGTATGGCAGGCGTTAGTGCACTGTCCGCACTCCAGCTTACTCCCCTGCAGTCAGGTTCGGAAAGCCGCACGCCGTTTGTAATGCATTCTACAGTAAACTGTTGTGAAGTGCCCATGCTTATGACTGGATTGAATGGCGATATTATGCATGAATTGACTCCTGACGTGGTTGCTATAACGTTTGTATTGCATGTTCCTGCCGCAGTATTTGCAGTCAGTGTTCCTGTGCCGGTTCCTGTTTCCATTCTTACGTCTGCTCCTGTGCTTGTTTCGCTGCCTACGCTTGCTTCTATGCCTGCAATGTTCCATTCAACATCGGCACATGGTATTGTAGCGCCTACGCTGTTTCTGCATGCAAGAGCGAAATGCTGTGTTGTGAATGCTCCTATCACCGGGTTTGGCGGTGTTATTGTACAGCCTGCACCTGTTGGCGGTTCTTCTTCTCCTGCTGTTACTATTGCAGTGCAAGTGCCTAAGTTTGTTGTACCTGCTGTTGCGGCTGCATTAAGCTCGCCGCTGCCCGTTGCCGTGTCCATCCTTAGCTGGGCACTATTCGCATTGCTGCTTACTACTGTGGCTGAAATTCCTGAAACGCTCCAAGTGGCACTGGTGCATGATGGCTGTGCGACATTGCCCAAATAACAGGTTAGCCCGAAATTCCCGAGTGCGCCGCTGTTTATTGATGCGGTGTCTGGAGCCATCTCGCACCTGTTTGGGCGTACTGGTATGGTCGCAGTTACAGCTGCTGAGCACGTTCCGACCACGGTATTTACTGCAGTGAGCGTATCGCTTCCTGTTTCTTCCATCCTAACATCGACGCTACCTGTCTGCTCGTTGAATAATGCTCCGTGCAATCCGCTTGTTAACGACCAATCAGTTGTTCCTGTGCATGTCTGAAGTGCTCCACCTACATAGCACCTCATGTTTACTGTATTAAGTCCTGTGTCAGTTATGCCTACCGGGTCTATCTCGCATCTATTGGCTGTCGATATGGTTGCGGTTATGTCCGCAGAGCCTGCCCCTAACGAGGTAATCGCGCTTAGCATACCCGTCCCGCTTCTGGTAATGCTGACATTAACGCTGTTATCGCTACGCTCGCTCAGAGTGCCTTCAACATCTGATAATTCCCACGCAGTTCCTGTACACGATGGCTGAAGGACCCCTCCAGAATAACACCTGACATTCATGGCATTTTTGTTTGTGTTGGTCGTAGTTAGGCTTGCAGGTACAATCTCACATCTGTTAGGGGGTGTTGGTGGTATGTTCGCAGTTATGTCTGCAGTACAATCTCCGACTAAAGTGCTCGCAGTAAGCGTACCTGTTCCGCTTCTGGTAATGCTGACATTAACGCTATCAGTCCGCTCTTCACTTAATACTCCTGCCATGTCGCTTGATGGGTCGCTTTCCAGTTCCCATGAAGTTGAACCGCATGTTGTTTGCAGCACATTGGCAACGTAACAATCAATATCAAATCCTTTCTTTGCAGTGTTTGTTATTGTCCTGCTCGCAGGGTCAATCTCGCACCTGTTGGGTGAGGCAACTGCTGCTGCATGTATTATCGCTTCACATGTGCCCGCTGATGCGGTATTTGCAACCAGTGAGCCGTCTCCGCTGTCTGTTCTCATTGTGAAACCAAGCTCTGCGCTACCCGGGGTAGTTGCTGCCTCATATTCGCTTGGTATAAATCCTGCCACATCCCAGTTTATCGTTCCGCATGCTATTGGGGTGTAAGTTGTTCTTGGCCTGCCGTCTGACCCGGTAGAAGTTGATGTGCGGTAGCAGGATGCCTGGAAGGTTGCACTATTGTCCTCTATTATCGTAACCTCGCTATTACTGTGGCTGCCTATATCGCTTCCTTCTTCTACAAAGCAGACCCTGTCAGCAAAAGGGTCAGGTGCTGCCCTTATTGGTGCCTCGCATTTTCCTACCTGCGTATCAACCCTGACTTCTCCAGTGCCGCTGTCGCCATTCATCACTACTGTTGCAGATTCGCTGGTCCTGTCAGTGAGCCTTGCGTCCAGCTCATCCTCAGTAAAAATGCTCCATATTGGCTCCCCGCCTTCGCCATCACTGCATTCAACTGCCTCAGTTCCTCCGTCCCTACTGGCTTGCATGCATTCTATAAAGAATGTTTCCCTGCTTCCCTGCTCTATCACTGCAGTCCCAGGCTCTTCTGGGTAATGCAAATAACATCCTGCAGGCGTGCTGCATTCGGTGCTAACATCATAGCCTATGAGCACGTTACTACTTGTGGATCCTGAGCACACTACCTGGCTGGTGCTGTGATCTAGCCGTATTACTGCTTCGCGTGTTCCTGAAAATGTACTGGGGACTTCAAGGTCAATCCACAAGTCCCTGCTTGTGCCTGGGTTTATGACCATATCAAATCCGTTTGTTGTACATGTTATAGTATCACATATGCGTTTGCTTGCAGTGAATGGCCAACTTGCACTAGCTTCTGTGAAGGTCAAGCCTACGCTTCCTGAGTTGCGTACGCTGATCTTTATAGGGTATGCTGAGCCTGATGCTGCGCAAAAGGTTTCCCTGGCATCTGGAAGCGTACTGGTTGTTGTTACCTCCATTTTCCTGTCCTGGACTGTGAAGGTGAGGGTTTGAGCCGTTGTAGTAAAAGTATATTCATCTCCTGATGTGTCGTTTCGCGATTCCGTTCTGCCAAATATCTGTTCTACCTGCGTGTTGCTTCCACAAGTCGGTTCGCGCACTATTATCTCGCATCCCTGCACCAAGAAGTTTGTCGTAAGCTGGTAAGCTCCATCTACAAGATTTTCGAATATTTTGGTGAACGTAGTTGAGCTTGTTGTGGGCTGGTTATCTGTTCCCACTACAGTACTACCTCTCTTAAGTTCCATGCTATTGGTTCCGGTGCAGACCCCGAACATGCTTGCCCTTCTGTTCGGATAGCCGTCTGTTGCACTATTCCTCTCGTAAAAGTCAACTCTCTGGTAATTTGATGCTCCTTCATTTCCCCAGCATGCTTCGTCTGCAAAGCACACTTGATTATTCTTGTAAGCATTGTACCTGCTCTGGCCCCATGTTATTGGCAAGTTCTGATTTACGTAGCCCATAGTTGTACTTGGTGCGCACGCATGCCAGAAAATCGGTACTCTTGCACTAAACCCGCCATTATATGCCCATTTTCCGGCTATACTGTCTGTAACTGTGACGTCGGTTCCGGGGCATACAACTGCCCCATTGCCTAGGTTGGTTGCACTTCCTGCCGTGCCTCCATACGGAACGTCTGCTACAGGTGCAGATGCGGTGTAACTATGCTCGTACCTAAAATCAGTTTCTACCTTTATGCGTTCAAACCCTGGCTGGTTTTCAATAGTGTAAAGTGTGGCGTCATCAGTTGCATTTGTGGTCCATGAAAATGACTGGGTGGCAAGAAGCAAAAACACGAACGCCAACACAATGTCCCTGGTGCTTCCCATCATTTACCTCTCATGCTATAATTACCAGCTATACTGGAGCTTGAACAAAGCGAGCGGTCGTTTCTCGCCCGAGCTCACTAAGCCTGCTACCTGGTCCAAGACTCTAGACCTGTTAACATCGACATTTTGTATTCCTGCTTCTACTGCGGCTTCCAGCCTGTCACTTTCGCCAAATATGCCTGTAAATCTTACCACTCCGCCGGCTCCGCCATATGCGCCTGCCTGTATGGGTGATGAACCGCGTCCCAGGAGTTCGGCACCGGGAACGGCACCTAATCCGTAAAGTCCCCACTGCACCGATTCGCTGCCCTGGAACAATGCGCCTCCTTTTACTGCCAAAGGTATCTCAATGAGCGTTCCCTGGCTTATGACCCAATCCAGGCTCATTGTCAGTACGGTCGGTACTCCGAAAGGTGAGCCAACGCCTATGGCTCCCTCAACTACTGTCTTTACCTTTCCAGTGGTGTCTACAACCAGCCTTGCTGCAGGGTATATCGGTATTGTAGTCCATGGTATTGTTAACTCGCCTGTCTTATCCTTGAATCCAATCTCAAGCCTTCCAACAAGGGTTCCTATGCTGTCTATTTTTGCTATTCCCGGGTCAGGCCTTTCAAGGACCAGCCTTCCGACAATCTCTCTGCCTTCCTTAAGCTTGAATGCAGCAGACCCCCCGATTTCAAATCCAAGTGCCGCCAGGTCCTTTTCCTTTTCAATTTTCATGTCATATTTTATTGTGCCGTCTTCTTGTGTAACCTTTTCAATCTTTGGCTTGAATCTCTGTACAAACGATGGGCGAAGTAACAAGTTTGCACTCAGTATCCAATCACTACCCTCAAAAAACGTTTTGTCAGTACCTACTGCAAACTGGACTACTGGCACATTCACATATACTCCATTAAATGCATTAGCCACACTTCTGAATATCGCACTGCTAAAAGCGGAGTTGGGTGCAACGTTAAGGGCATCTTCTATGCGCCCCTCTCTTAATGCTCCGAGTATACCATTAATCTGTGCCATTTCTGCAGGATTATCTGGGTTAAGGCCAGTCATCTGCCTGAATTGGGCAGCGCTGCTTTGTGTGAGTGCTGTGTTTAATATGCTCCATGCTTCGGTTCCATGAAACCTTGCTCCTGCAGTTCCGCCATATGCTGGAGAAAGCTCTGCAAGAAGGCCGCTTGCCATCGAATCACCCAAGCTCTGCGCTTTTTCATTGCCCAGGTTGCGTGCAAACTGTGTTATCAGCTCTGCATGTATTGTGACAGTTCCTGTTGTCTGTCCCAGGCTTGGAGTTTCAGGTAGTCTTGGGTCAATAAGGTTCTTCCTGGTTGGAACTATCTTTGCTACGCCTTCTGCTTTTGCCACCGCTCCGATTCCATAGACTTCTCTTTCCTCATTTGGGCTGAGCTTTGTTCTTATTAGATCCATGAGCCTCGTAAACTTACTCGCATCCCTTGTGTCAACATCTTCAAGCGCTTCGCCATTTCCCCATCTCTGCCATATCTCCTTTAGCTTCTCTATGTGGGCCTGCGGGTCTTTCACTGCTACCTTGCCAAGAAATTCGTTAACCGATTTTATGTCTTCAATGTTCAGTTCAACCTGTACCATTCCAGTTCCCTCCGTTTGTGCATGCGCAGCATGCGGTGCTGCTGTGCCTGCTCCCAGTACGACTGCTGCAGCCAGCCAGCGTGACCATGATGTTTTTTGTGCTCTTCCGGCTTTTAATTGTTGTGTTGCTATGAGCCTGTGTGTTCGTTGCATGTCAATCTACTTTTTTCACGCTTCTTGGGTATGTCAAATCGAATTGCGGCAGTATATTTTCCCCCTGCCCTTCATATAATGCCTTTGAGCCTATTTTGAATATTGCATATGTGCTGCCGACTTCTTCAGCTTCCTTTCCGCTCTTGTATCCTACTATATAATCCAGATAGTCATAAGGAATCTGTTTCTCGTCTATTTCATATCTTCTGCTTGTAGTGCCCTCGGGGGTCACTGTTTCAGTAATTGTGAACGTTGTTATTTGTTGCACAGTAATTCCTTCCTTCAATTTCCCTTCTTCATCATAAGCTTGTTTCGCATCTACTATTTTGCCATCCTCATTAAGGTGTATTACCAGTTCGCCTGCTCTTTTGCCTCCCTCAGTCCTGGTTATCTGCAGCATCGCAACATGTCCTACCCCGCCATCAAGCAGCTCATCAGGTGCAGTGTCAGGAAGCATGACGTAAGGGTCTCCGAGTCCCTGCGGAAGCTCCTTTATTATTGTGTACGTCACCAGCGTCCGCTGGTCTCTCATTACATCGCTGATTCTGGCATGGTAGTTATGGTCTTCTACATACCTGTTTTCATCATGTCCGCATACGCATCTTAGTTCTGTGGTAAGCTCCTGTCCTGGATAATAGCCCTTCTGCTCTTCCCTGACTTCCATGTTGACCTGCTTTATTATGGGCTTGCGTATTCGGGGTTCAGGTTCTGCTGGCGCTGTTTCATATTCAAATCTTATATTCCTGTCACCCGGCTCTTCCTTAGGGTGGGGCGTCTGCTCAGGAGGTGCGGCTGTAACCCCGAGCCCTAGGTCCACCTTTGTTTCACCTGGTTGCGTAAGCCCTTCTTCTTTTGCAGCAGTTTCTTCCTTTACCTCTGCCGTTTTTTTTGGCATCGTCTCGTATTTCTGCGCTATGAACGTTTCAATATTTTCATCAAGTTCGGCTGCTCTGTGTGTTGCCTGCTCATACCTGCCCTCTTTCCAATCCTCTTCTATGCTGACTATCTTCCAGCCAAACACGTCCCTTTCCTGTGGTGTTATTCCATATTTAAGCGGTTCGATTTCTGTAGTGTAAGCAATGCGTATGTTACTCATATATCCTTCATATTCGCTGCTATACTTGGCCTCTAGCGATTTGTCAGCATGCACAGGCACAACTTCTTTCACGTCCAATTCAGCCTTTCTTATCTCGCTTTCAAGGAATAAGCTCGCAGCTGTTATTGTGGCTTGATTGGCTTTCGGCGGCTCACGAAAATTCACGACTCCTTCAATGACTAATTCTGCATTACTTAACCTCTTTTCTGCTATCAGAAACTCATGAAGAACGGTTATCGCGTCATGCATTCTGATATCCATGAGGCTGTCTTTTCTACTGCCTTTTTTTATCTCTTGGCCGTTGTCATCGAGATAAAGCTTTAACGTACTTTGCCCTTCTCCCAGTTCCCCAAAATGCCCTAATTTCGCCATGTTGTCAATGGCTTGCCTTAG
>CAZBWC010000011.1:10882-16662 GCA_964495395.1 Microcaldota archaeon | reverse complement strand
TGCTGAGGCAAGCAAAAAAACCAAGGATAATGAAGATCTGGAAAAACAAGTTCAGGAAATTAACCTGAAGCTTTATAATGCAGACAAGGAACTCATGCCACTATGGAAAGAAACGCGCAAATGGTGCCTCGATGATTTTGAAGAGGTGTATTAAGAATTCGGCATAAAGTTTGATGAGCTTTACTTTGAAAGCGTGACTGCCAAAGAAGGCAAGAAACTCGTTTTGCAGTATCTGAAAAAAGGCGTTTTCAAGGAAGATGCAGGTGCTGTAATAGCAGACCTCAAGGAAGATGGCCTGGGCGTGTTTGTTTTGCTGACCAAGGAAGGCTATCCGCTGTATTCTGCTAAGGATTTAGGCCTGATGAAAATAAAATTTGACAAATACGAGCTTGACAGAAGCATCAACGTTGTTGGCAAGGAGCAGGAACATTATTTCAGGCAACTGTTCAAGACCATTGAAAAAATGGGATTAGATAAGGCAGTGAAAGCATCGCATCACCTTGTTTACGAGCTGGTGATGCTGCCTGAAGGAAAAATGTCCTCTCGCGAAGGCACAATGGTCCTTTACGAGGATTTGAAGCAGCGGCTATTGGAAATCGTGAAACATGAGATTACAAAAAGGCACGACGGCTGGAAAGAGGCCGAAGTAAATGCAGCAGCGTTCCAAATCGTCATGTCTGCAATCAAATTTTCAATGCTGAAGAGGGAAAACAACCGGGTCATAACATTTGACTGGGATGAGGCATTAAATACCGAAGGTGACAGCGGCCCATATCTGCAGTATGCAGTTGTCCGCTCAAATTCGATACTTGAAAAGGCTGATTTCAAGCCAAAAGTTTCTTCAGATGGCCATAATGACGATGAAAAAAGGCTGATAAAAAAGCTGGCAGAATTTCCAGAGCTTGTTGAAAGGGCTGCAAAAGACCTTTCTCCACATTATCTTGCAGGCTACCTGCTTGAGCTGGCAAGTCTGTTCAATAAATTTTATACCACTTCGCCTGTTCTGAAAGCAGAGGACGCTAAAATCATGGCAAACAGACTGGCAATTGTCAAGGCCACGCAAACAGTCCTGAAAACAGGTCTGGAGCTTTTAGGAATTGAATGCCCGGAAAAGATGTAGCCTTTGGCTCTAATCAAAACACTATCTGAATGGATTTTCAATTTTAATCCATGGGATTTTTTTGAAATCCTTTTCATTCTCAGTTATAATGATGCCTATGTTGTTTGCTTTCATAGTGGCCACAATAAGGGCATCAAAAAAATGCAGTTTGTAAGTCTCGGAGAGCTGGTTTGCTGTTTTAATGTCTTCCATAGTGTAAGCCACAGTGTTGAAGGCTTTTTGATAATCCGAAATGCGGTCATTCAATTCGCTTGCGGTAAATGCCTTGCCCATCTGGTATGAAAATTCAGCCAGTATCTGGTTGCTTATGCAGGTGCCTGAATTTCCTGAGCTTTCAATTACAGTGTTTAAAGCTATCTGGTATTTCCTTGTGTCATCCCTGCTTTCTGCATAAATGAGGACATTAGTGTCTAGAAACCTTAATCGCTCTGTCTGCATAAAGTTCATCCCTTGAAGAATAGGCCTTTCCTTCCTTATTCAGAATCCCTAATTTCCTTGCGCTTTTCATGCGGTCTAACATTCTTACTACTGCAACCTGCCTCGAGCGCTGCCGGTTTATCCCCTCTATATAACTGGCTATGGCCTTCCAGACAAATTCGCTTAGCGAGCCTTTTTTACCGCCTTCGACTTCCTGGACATACCTGCGTATTTCCATCTCTTTTTCGTCATCTACTGAAATCATGATGTTTCCCATGCTAACCACATATATTGATATATATGCATGTCCTTATATATCTATCTAACTTCTTATCCATTCCAGCGTTTTCTTCAAGTCCTTTTTGTAGCCGTGCTTGGCAAAATACTTTAGAATATTCTCGACATCGCGCTCAAGGAATTGTTCGGAGTTCGGGTGGCGTGTAATGACGCCCTGTCCCCAGTCTATCAGATAGGGTTCTTTTCCTAGCACTATGTTGAACTCGCTCAGGTCTGCGTGTACCAGGCCAATTTTATACAGCTTGCGTACATCTTCTAAAAGCAGGTCCAAATCTTTTTCATCCCTTGGCCCAATCATGTGCATCGTAGGGTATGCCAGCCCAGCTTCACCAAGGAATCCCATAACTAAAATGTTTTTCTGAAGGTATATTGGTTTAGGTGCATGAACGCCTGTCTTTTCGCATATCGAGAGATTCTTGAATTCCTTGCGAGCGAATTCATACACTATATCTGTTTCGCCATATTTTATCCTGCCAAAACGCGGGTCGCCCTCCATATAGGCCATTTTCCTGAAAAAAACAGAAGTTTCAATCTTGTATATCTTCACCGCAAGGTATTCGCCATCTGCGGTGGTGGCACGGAATACATTGGCTTCTTTTCCCGTGCTTATTGGAAAATCAAGGCTCGCAAATATGCCCTTATTCATCATCTTGGACAATACCAGCAACGTACTCCGGTCAAAAACTTCGCTTCCTATCTTACGCTGTTCCTTAAGCATATGCTTTTCGCGCAATGGTTTTTTAGTTTTTGAAGGGCGTCTTGCCATGGCTAACTAACCACATTCAGATATATAAAATCAGGAGCATCTCAGATATGCCCATTCCTTTTTAGCCAGTTTGCCTGAAGTGGGTTGTATCTCCATATTATATCCGCTCGCTTGTCGCCTTCTATTTCCCATGGTTCCACAATGACTACGTCGCCGTCCCTGACCCAAACCTTATTTTTAAGTCTGCCTGGTATTCGGCAGAGGCGCTCTTTCTGGTCTTTGCAGCTTACCCTCATTCTTGAACCGCCTTCCATGGATATTACTATGCCCAGAACCTCTCGGTCTCTCGGCAGCCTGACTCGCCTTATTACATTTTCTTCTCCTTCCTGGTTGGCTGGTTCGCGCATAAAATCATCTTATTGCATTCTTTGCCCCGCACGCTTCACATACTAGCTGCTTAAGGCCGTGGCCTGCGTCGCTGAAGTGCGTATCAGGCCTTTTGCATTCCTTGCAAATGACATATTTGAGTATGAATTCCTCGAGCTTTTTGTTTATGATTGCACCGATTATCTTTCGGTGTATTACGAGCCTTTCATTGGCTATTACTGCAGGAACTGCGAGCTCCTTAGTTAGGTATTTCATTAGGAATTCCGGTTCTCTCCTGAGCTTGTCAGTAACCGCAGAGAAATTCCTTATTATTGTTTTGTTTCCCTCAACAAAGAAATCGAATACAGGTGGTTCAAAACGCTCGCCGCTGCGCAATGCCTTTTCAGGCAGGTGTTTGTAAACATTTTCCAATAGCTGTTCGTAAGTATCCATGCTTTTCAGAATATAATGGTGAAATAGTATTTATAAATACGTGGATTTCAACCAAGTATTCATAAGTGCGCGAAGAAAACAGGAGAAAACCCAGCGGCTGTCGTGGCAATGGAAGCCCAGAAGTCCACGACCTATAAGAAAATCTTGGAATGGCGATGTAGTGCAGGAGTGTGCGAAGAAAACAGGAGAAAACCCTACCGAAACCTATTTAAAAATAGGAAGCTAAACGATTGCATACGTTCCTCCTGGTGGTTTCTCAGATGCCAAAAATATCAAAACTCAAGATTAGGAATTTCAAGTCATTCAAATTCATAGACATCCCTATTTCATCGAATTTTATAGCCCTTGTAGGGCCAAACGGCAGCGGTAAAAGCAACGTCATAGACAGCATACGTTTTGCCCTTGGCGAAATGAGTTTGCGCTCGTTGCGTGCAAAGAAGGTAAAGGACCTCATTTTTGCCGATTCAAGCGCAGGCGAAGTCACTGTGCATTTTGAAGGGTCTGATGGCAGCAGCGAGGACGAAGTCAACCGTGCAATAAGAAAGGATGGCAAAATTCGCTATCGGCTTAATGGGAAGACTACAAAGCGATACGCGATACTAAATGCTCTTAGAAAATACAATCTGGATGAAAGCGGCAGAAATATTATTGCACAAGGCGAAGTCCAGCGAATCGTAAGAATGAGCGGGAAGGAGAGGCGCACCATCATAGACAACGTTGCTGGAATATCTGATTTTGAAGAGAAGAAAAAGGAATCAATGCGCGAGCTTGACCTTGTCACCAGCCGCATAAAGGACGCAAGCATAGTCATGGGCGAGCGGCTTGCCTACCTTAAAGAGCTTCAGAAAGAGCGTGAGCAAGCACTTCAATATCAACATGCTCATTCACAGGCAAAAAGCGCGCGTGCAACCTTGCTTTCCCTGGAGCTTGAAACACTAAACTCCTCAATGGACGAGATCCTTTCCCGTGAAGGCAAACTGCGGACTGATGTCGGTGCAAAGCAATCAGATATCGACTCTACTGAATCCAAAATTGGCCAGCTGGAGAGCCAGCGTGCAGAGATAACCGGAGAGCTGCAGAAAAAGCAGAAAACCGCCGGCCTTATCCAGCGCATCGAAGAATTAAAGGCATCAATATCCTCAAAAAAACAAATCGTCCAGGACACTGAGCTTACTGTGGCCAAATATTCCGAAGAATACAATGCGATACAGAAAGAAACAGATCAGGGTAATCACGAGATCACTGCTTTGCAAAATGATTTACAGGCCTTAGGCTCAAAGCTCAGGCCTCTTGAAGAAAAGGCCCTTGCATCGGGGGCAGATGGCTCGCAGCATATTGACCGTCTTGAAGGAAAGCTTAAATCACTTCAGGATGACCTGCAATCAAGCAGAGAAAAACTGATTGGTGCAAATTCCGAAATGGGCTCAAAAGAAGAAATCCTGAAGCTGAAGTCTGCTGATCTTTCAAGGCTTTCAGAAGAGCTTTCAACAATGCCTGAATTGCCCGAATCGTCCAAGCAAATAGATTCGCTTAAACGTGCTAATAAGGATATTGAAAAGGAGCTCGACAGCTGCTTTGACAAAACCAAGGATCTGAACAGGCACCTGGCAGAAATAGATTCCGGTCTTCTGGAGCTTAAGGAAAAGGCTTCGATATTGCGTGTTCGGGTTTCGCCCGGACTCTCCAATCCTGCTTTACAGAATATCTCTGAATGGAGAAAAAAAGAGCAGGGTATTTATGGTACTCTATCCGAACTGATAAGTTTTGATCCCAAGCATGCCAATGCAGTGGAAGCTTCTGCAGGCTCAAGGCTTTTATACGTAGTAGTTTCCGATGCCGACCTTGCAACCAAACTCATTTCAAAACTAAAGTCCCTTGGGGAGGGTAGGGTTACGTTCATACCTCTGGCGGACATACAGAGCAAGCCGGTTGCCCCTATGGATGGTTGTATGCCTCTGAGCAACTACCTGAAATTTGATCACGAACTGAAACCTGCAATTGATTTTGCATTCGGTTCCACACTTCTTGTAGATGACATGCCTAAAGCTAAAAAAATGCGCAATAAGGGCGTCAGGCTTGTAACCCTTGAAGGCGAAATTTTTGAGCCTTCGGGTCTCATAACAGGAGGCCGCGTAAAGACCAGTATACTCGCTGCTTCACAACTTAAGTCAATGGATGACGAAATGGAACAGCTCAAGCATGATAAGCAAAACGTCATGGACAGCTTGTTTGCCATGCGGGAAGAAGAATCCAGGCTGCGTTCACAGAAATCCGAAAACGAAGTAGGGATAAAAACACTGCAAATGCAGGAACAGCGCATCAATGAGGACATTTCCAAACGCAAAATTCTCGAAGAGCGGAAAATCACGCTGCAGTCAGAACTTGATGAGCTCAGGAAGTCGATTGCCCTGAAAGCATCTG
>CAZBWC010000011.1:2206-10872 GCA_964495395.1 Microcaldota archaeon | reverse complement strand
GCATCTGAAAAGCAGGAGCTTGAGAATGCAATTGCCAAAATTTCTGCAATGCTGCAATCTGTTTCCGGGGAGCTTGAAACCCGAAAGGAGAGCAGAAAACAGATGCTTGACGAGCACCAGCGAAAGAGGGAAGAGCTTCTTAGCGAGTTGTCATTCCTAAAAGCAAGCATAAGCGGCAAGCAGAAGGAGCTTGAGCTTCGCAAGCAATCAATGTTCAACAATGCCCAGAAGCTCAAGGAAATTGAAAAGGAAATTCGCACTTCACAAAAGAAAATAACTGATCTGAAAAAGGAGACTGCGTCTAATGAAAAAGAGCTTGCTTCAGAAGAGGAGACTATCAAAACCAAGGGCAAGGAAATAGAAAAGCTCCATAACGGTCTCAAGGACCTTGAGTTGCAGCTTCAGCAGGTTGCTGAATTGCGCGGCTCAAAGCGGATTGAAATGGACCGACTGTCCAAGGAACTGACCAACCTCGAAATAAGGAAAGCCACTGTTAAAACGCGGCTCGAAGATATGACTCACGAATACGATCAATACCGCGAAGTCGAAAAACTTTCCCACTCTAAGGATCAGCTTACAAAGATACTCGAGGAATCAGAGTCAGTGCTCAAAACTCTCGGCAACGTTAACATGGCTTCAATAGACATGTATGTCAAGAAAAAAGAGGAAATAGGCGAGATTGAGGGGAAGCTGGAAAAGCTTAACAGCGAACGCGATGCAATACTAAGAATGATGGACGAGCTCGAGGTCCACAAAAAGGATGCCTTTTTCGAGACATTCGATGCAGTTGCGGAGAACTTCAAGAGCATGTTCAAGCATCTTCACATAGGCCAGGGCATCATTTACCTCGACAAGCCTGCCAGCCCATTCGAAAGTGGCCTGCACATAAAGCTACAGCGCGGCAACAAGGAGCACACTCTTGATTCGCTTTCAGGAGGCGAGAATTCGCTCATTGCACTCATGTTCATATTTGCCATGCAGTTCTTCAAGCCAAGCCCATTCTACATACTGGATGAGGTTGATGCGGCACTTGACAAGGAAAACAGCAAGAACCTTTCACAGCTTATCCTGAGCATGTCAAAGAATACGCAATTCCTTGTTGTTACTCACAATGATACGCTGATGAACAGTGCTGATTCAGTTCTTGGAGTTACAAAATCGGATGGCATTTCAAAAATCGTTGGCGTGAAACTTTCACCTGCAAAAGCAGCGTGAGTAGCCTGCTAATCCTGAGTTGGCATTTCTATCAATGCCTGTAATTTCGGCAAGTCTGCCTGAGAGACCTCTGAAACTAATCCTACCTGATCAGAAGGCATAAGGCATGCACCTACAAATTTCCAGTCCTCGCCTGCAACTCCGCTCATACGGCCAATAAGCCCTACATATGAACTATTTTCCCTCCATAATATTCTGGAATCAAGAGAAGGCTCCACCATCTCACCACAGGGAATACCTGTACGGCCATCAGGCAGATACTCGCCTGGAGTTAATCTACGTTCATTACACGTTACGGGAAAGCGCGGAACCATGATTAGCCTTTCAGGAGCTATGTCGAGGTGTATTGTCCTGCCATCTGTTTTGAAATCTTTGCAAGCAAGGCCCTGCGCCACAAGCGCAATCCGGCGCTCGCCCTTGTATGGCCCTGTTGCCAGCACCACCCTATGACCGTCCTCTGAATTAAAGACTACCTCTGATCCAAGCTTTCGGCTGGCTATTTCATATGCTATTGCGCTATCAACTACGAAAACGCCTGCTTCTATCGTATATGCCCATGGCTCTATACCATTCATGGAATTAAGTGCATTATCTGCCAAATCATGGGGTATTACTTTCAAATCTGTTCCGTGTATCCTATTGAATTCTTCAATTAATGGATGGACTTCAAATGCACGTGGCGCTTTTGCGCCTTCATCATGCGCCAGAACCACCAAGTATCGTGGCTCGTCCTTATGTAGTATCCGCACTATTCTCTTTTCTTTAAGCCTTACTGCCATAAAACTCTACTCCTCAATTTCCAGCAAAAATCTTGCCTTTGCCACCCTCTTGGCAATCCTGATTACGACTTCATGCTGCGTCATGCTTTCGAATCTTGATCCTCGTTCAGTTATGAAGCCTTCGGTTTCGTTCCCTATGGAAAGGGTTAGAGGGCCTGCCGGCTTGTATCTGATACTGTCCTCTGCCAAGCCCCCGTAAGTGTTAGTCCCGCCTGCAAAATCATCAAAGCTCATGCTCCACGCAAGTGGGCTTGGATCATTCCTTATACCGAATAGCATGCGGTCTGATTTTAGCCCTCCTGCAAGCTCGCTCATCAATATGAGCAGGCGCACGTTACTCAGTGCGGAAGCGTCGAATCCGGCATCGAGCTGAAGCCAGACTGACTCTGCATCTGCCGGGCTTATTAACATAACTCTCACCAAACTCGTTGCTCCTTCTATTCCTGTTGGGCTATAAGTAATCTCTATAGGCTCACTGTATTCGAGCAGTACTCCTGAAAATCCTCCAGTTGCTGAATTTATGATTGCTGAATTTGGGGCATATGTGGTGCCATCAGCGCAAACCATGCCGTTTGTCGCAATGTAGACATCGTTTCCTACGCCATATGCTTCAAACGCACCTGAAACTTCGCTT
Organism: Microcaldota archaeon; assembly: GCA_964495395.1. Lineage (GTDB taxonomy): Archaea > Micrarchaeota > Micrarchaeia > Anstonellales > Bilamarchaeaceae > DATDYG01. Next base: position 8,244 of record CAZBWC010000011.1, on the reverse strand, counting down.
GTTACCAGCAGATAAGGGGCATTTATGGTACAATATCTTTCCAAGCCCTCTTCATAGGTTACGCGCAAGTCCTCTTTGTCTTCCATTAGCAGCTCAAACCGAAGTGCGTCCCTATCCAAATTATTCATATCGAGTCCAATGTATGTAAGCTTCCAATCAGACATTTCAGGTACTAATGGCAATGAATCAGCAACCTCCAGGTCATTATTAACCATGCTTCCTGAGCCGGAAGTTATTGTATAAAATATCATTCTTTCAAGCCTGAATTCGCCTTCCTCCATTGTCCATCCTAAAATTGCCTTATATGCGCCACCTTCTATTCTGCGGCCGCTTTCTATTGTGCGCACTTCGCCTGAGACTGACCTTAATCTCACTGCTCCGCCAGTTGCAAAATCTCCTTCTGAATCAGGGGGCATGAAATCAGTAACTGTCCTAAGTTCTCCCAAAAGCATTATCTCAAGATCTTTTTCCCTGCTGTCTATTCCTTTTAAGCCATCAGTTGTTCGAAACTCTACGGTGTATGCAACAAACTTCAGGTCCGCAACTACTGCTTCTCGCATTTCTCTCCATCTGTTGCTTCCTGATACCCATATTTTTTGTATGCTGCTGTATTGCCCGAATTCGCCATCAGACCTGAAAGGGTTCAGAGGTTCAAACTGCGAGCAATCTATTGCTTGCGTTCTATTAGCTGCATACAAATCAGGGTGTATCGGAACCATATTTTCATGAAAAGGGTCTGCCTGAAGCGCTCCTAAATCCACAGGTTCCCTGTTAAAGGGTGAGCTGTCAAGATAGTCTCCTATAAGGTTTTCTATAACTGTAGTCCTGCCTGCCATCGTGTTTCTGGAATCAGAAACATTCTCACAGCTTACGGGCCCATCTGTTTCGCCAACTCTTATTAGCGGGGCCTCTTCACTACAGCCTGCGTTTGTAAATGGTGCTGCAAGAAGGCAACCCAAGGCGCTTAGTGTTTTGCCAAGCGGTTTCCTGCATCTATGTTTCTGGATTCGTAATAATCTGCGCATCAAAATCTGCCTCAATGTTGTTAATATTTATGACATACTATGTTTAAAATATTATTATAAACCTCGCATTCCATAATGTAGCCATGAAAAGGGCATTGTGGGTAGGTAGATTCCAGCCATTTCATAGAGGCCATCTTGCAGTGCTTAAGCAGCTCCTTTCTGAATATCATGAGGTTATTGTGGCCATTGGCAGTGCTGAAAACCCCATGACGTTTAATAACCCCTTCAGCATCCCGGAGCGTATTGAGATGGTGCGTGCCTGTTTGTCCAAATCACAGCTGGCGCGAGTTATTATTATCCCTGTTAGGGATATCCATGACCATTCAAAATGGGTTTCACATCTGAAATCGTATGTGCCCGAATTCAACGTCGTTTATTCAAACAACGAGCTTGTTGCCACACTCTTTTCAAGGCACAAAATCAAGGTGAGACAATTTGATTTGCTTAAGCGCGAGAGATACCAGGGTATTGTCATACGCGAAAAAATGGTAAATGGGGAAAACTGGGCCCCTGAAGTTCCTGTGTCTGTAGTAAAATTCATCAAATCAATTAGCGGGCAGGCGCGTGTAAAGAAACTGTCTAGTTCCATCAGAAGTTGCAGTTGCTAGGGTTTTTCCTCTGCATTAAGCACTTTTGTTATTGTGCTTCCTATTGCTTCAGCCGTTATCTCTAAAGTTACTTGTTCTCCATTATTCTTTGCAGTTCCAAATGCTGCTTCAACAGGACCGAGGCCATAGTTGTAGTCATCTGTATCATTAAGCACGACATCGTACAAATAGGTTTTTTCAGGCATAAGCCCAGAGCCTAGTTCACCTTCGCCTTCCAGAACCAATTCTGATTCAGGGAATGAGAGGCTAACTCCAAGTGCGTTTTCAATGGTTAGCTTATCAGTGAAATTAGTGCTTACCATGAGCTTATCTGCATTCACCTGTGTTATGTAATCCAGATTCTCTGCAAGAACCATCTGCTCGGCGCTTAGATTAAACTCAGGCAATACGTAATTCTTCTTTGAATAGCTCACATTAATGCCCAATGCCTGCTTAAGGCTGGTGCTGTCGAAATCATTTCTCATTTCCCACGGTATCATATATTTGCTTCTTATGCTATTGAATTCACTTATAGTGCCATTTGCCTGGAATCCTATTTCTTCTTTGTCAAATGCAAATGACATGAGGCTTGAGAGTTTGCCATTTGTCTGAGTTGCCTGTATAGAGGCATTCACGCTTTCGCCAATAGGTATTATGTAATCGAGTGTCTGCTTTATTGTAATGCCGTCAGAATACATTTCTGAAGTGTCGCCATTGCTTTGATTAAGCTCTATCAGCTGAGGGAACTGGATTAGGGCTATTGCCTGAGGCACTAAACCCTGCATTCTAAGTTCGCTAAACAATGCCGTGAGGTCATCTCGCTTGACTAAAGTGACTATATAGCTCCCCTGAAGCAGTCTTACACTTTCTACCCTGTTATCTTCCCTGAGCTTCTGGATAACCTCGGCAGTTACCTCTTTTTGGGCAAGCAATAGGTACGGGTCGTAATCCTGTATCAGTACCTGTATATTCGCGTTGCCTGATTTTATCGATGGTACATTAGTTCCTGGATTCAGATTATTGCCAACGCCCTGGTTTCCGCTAAGCCCAAATGAGATTATCTCAAATACGAATATTGCTATAACTATTATTGCCAATGCCTTCTTGAGGTCAAATTGTACCATGGAATCACTTGTTTCTACAATACTAAGCCCTTAAAAACTATTCCTAGACAACTTTAAATTACAAACTGACTACAGGTGAGCTTTTGATTTCTGAAGGGGATTTTATAAAAATAGAGTATGTTGGGAAAGACGAGAAAGGCACTATATTCGATAGCACTAGCGGTGAAGTTGCAAAAACACTTCATGGGCGGGAAGGGCCGATGCTGATGGTCTTCGGCAGGGATTTCCTGATAAGCGGTCTTGCTGAAGCTTTAAAGAAAATGAAAAAGGGCGACACAATCGAGCTCACGTTGCCTCCTGAAAAGGCATTTGGCCACCGAAACAGGGAGCTTCTCAGGCGCTTTACCGAAAAAGAGCTTATAAACTCTGAAATCGCTCCGCAACCCGGCGTTCGCGTTGAGATGCAAACCGATTACGGGAGAATGGCTGGTACTGTTAAATCGGTAAACAGTGGCCGAGTACTTATCGATTTTAATCATCCTCTTGCAGACCATACAGTGAGCTACAAGCTAACCCTTGCTGATGTTACGAGCGATGTTAAGGACAAAATAGCTTTTTTGCTTGATGATTTAAGCCTGAAGGGCTCTGTGGCGGTTGAAAAGGACAAGGCACTAATACGGCTCAAAAAGCACGAAAAATTCGAGGAACTCAAAAAGCAGCTTAGCCTTGCAGTGCCTCAGCTGGTCCAGGGGATTAATCAAGTGGAAGTTCAAGAGGAAAGCTGATGTGCAAGTGGTGCAACTACTCGAAGTCAGGTGCATATACTGAAACCCTTTCAGCAATGGCTAAAGAGGATGCAATTAGGCTCAAAGCATCCATTGAGCTGGAGCCTGGCCTTGAATTCAAGCCCCAGATTTTCAGCTCAATAAAATATCCTGTCAAGTTGCCTTATCCGTTTTTTGACGTCCGCACTGCCTATTGCACCCCTTTCCGCTATTACCAGAATCTCAAGCTCGATGGCGAAGCGGCTCCGATAGGTTTTTCCCACGGAAGCATGCGCTCGATATTCTTCTCAGGCAAGCGGCTTATGCTTTTCAGCAAGAGCGTAGCACATAGGGAAGGCAAGGAATATTTCTCGAATTTTGTGCTACTGCACCTTGAACCAGAGGAATACCATTACGAATTTACTGATGACGGGTTTATGCTGAATGCTGATATTTCCCGAAGGATGACAAATCTGCTTACAGGCAAAACAGAAGTCAAAAAAGTCTTTTTTAATTTCGTACACCGCAACCTTGCAAACCGTATAGTAACGCGCGACCAAATAATGGGCTCTGCCTATCTCAAATCCATTTATTCAAAATATGGCGGTCTCGAATCCAGCATGCTGTCCGTTGACATGGATGGCTATGCAATAACCGTTTCGCACATTGCCCCTCATCCTTACCTGCTGAACCTGTGCGAGCAATTAGGCTATGAAAACAGGCGCGCGATGCAAGAGGATGTAATGAGCTATTTCAAGGGGCACTTGCAAAATAAAAAAGGTGCCTGAAATGAAAATCGGCATAATAGGGTATGGCAACATAGGCAAAATGATTCATCAAAGGCTTTCACTGAATCCCGAATTCTCCTTTTTGATAGGCGGAAAAGAAGCTGGCAGGAATTTGCAGGTTGCAAAAGAAAGCGATATTTTATTTCTATGTCTTAAAAAAGCCCAGGCAATTTCTGTAATGGATGAAATAAGGTCCACCGCAAAAATTCCCGTTTTTCTGACTTCTATAACCGGCCCATGGCCTTTCACTATAGGCACGGAACAATTTCTTCTGGTGCCTACGGTTTATGGGAATCTTGGCAAGGGCATTCATATTCTGCTGGGCAAGCCATGTTCCGAATCACCCTCCCTGCTCATAAATGCACTTCGAAAACATTTAGGTACAATAAGGGAGGTTTCTGATTTTGAAACTCTGCAGCAGCTGTTTGAATTTGGTATTGCTCCTGCTCTAATAGCGCATCTGGCAATAAGGCATGGCGGAGATGCCTATTCTATTCCTGATTCAGACCTGGAAAAAATAGCAGTTATTTTCAAAACAGGATTGGCTCAAATAAAATACCACCTGCCTCTTGTTGTAGGGCTAAAAAATTATTTTGGCTCTTTTGAAGCAATAATCAGTTTTGTTGCAACCAAGGGTGGCCTTACTGAAAGGCTTTTGAAAGAGATTTAGCCAGGCTGCTGCATAGTGCTGCAGTGTACCCCGCCGTAGCCATAAACCAGATACGTTGAGTTTATTGGGACTATTTTCCTGCCTGGGAAGTATTTTTTCATGAGCTTTATTGCCACTTTGTCATTCTCATCATTAAAGACAGGTAGAAGCACTGCTGAATTGCCTATGTAGAAATTGGCATAGCTTGCCGGAAGCCTGCGGTCGTCCATTTCTATTCTTCTAGGCATCGGGAGTTTCACGATGTTGAAACCTGTGGTTTGCAGCAACTCATAATGTTCCTTCAATGCCCTATAGTTGCCGTCTTTTTCATCATCTTCATATGCGCACAAAATCGTTTTTTCATTTACAAAGCGCACTATGTCATCAACATGGCCGTCGGTATCGTCACCTTCAACACCCTCTTTTAGCCAGATTATTTTTTCTATTCCGAGATGATCTTTCATGTACTGCTCGATCTGGCCTTTGTTCAAATGCGGATTCCTGTTTTTGTTTAACAGGCATTGCTCGGTAGTTATTAACGTGCCAGCTCCGTTCACATCAATGGAGCCTCCTTCTAGTACAATTCCTGGCTTCACGACCTTACGTCTGGTGGCAATAGCAATTTCCTCGCCTGCCTTGTCATCATACTTCAAATCATCGTATTTGTTGCCCCATGCATTGAATACCCATTTTACCGCGCGGACTTCGTTATTGCCTTTAACGAAAATAGGCACATAATCCCTTGTCCAGACATCAACCGTCTTAATCCTGTGAAAAACTATGTTGTGCTCAGGCACTTTTGCTGTTTTCAGCCTTTTGCGCACATCATTTTCCTGTTGCTCATTATTCACTAGCAGGAACACTTTTTCGCCTTCCTGCAATGCTAAAATCATTTTCAGGCAGCCTTCTCGAACTTCTTCTAGTATCTTCCCGGGAAATGTGCGCTCATCTTTTGGCCACGAAATCCAGGTGCCTTCATGCAGTTCCCATTCTGCGGGCATTTTGAATTTAGTTAGTGTCATAATAAACCAACCGCAATAACCTTTTTAAATTCTAGGGAGTACCAAAGGATATTGTAAGCACTGACCCTCAGCGAAATTTACTTGCGGATACAAAAAGGTCTTTATGAAACATAATGGCCTTTCTTCTGTTCATTATATA
>CAZBWC010000011.1:0-2196 GCA_964495395.1 Microcaldota archaeon | reverse complement strand
TCACATCCCGAAGTTGCAGATGCCTATGAAGTTAGGAAGATAAAACTAGAAGAAAAACGCGAACAAGAAAGCCAATTGGCTCAAGCAGGCATGCGCCTTGATGAACTGAATGAATCAGCAGTATTTATCAGGGCAAAAGCCAGTGAACTTGGATGGGTAGAAGAAAGTATAATGGATGATATCAGTGCTTTAGCAGATGGAGTGCCTGTCCTAACAGAGAATCTTCAAGAACTGCAAAGACTACAAAAAGATTTTGTTCCCGAGGATGAATTAACTTCCAGTCAAGACGATATGCCCCACCTTCTTGCTAGGATAAGTGAATTAGAGGGGTTAACATCAAGAATCATATCCTACTTGGAGGCAGAAGAATATGCTATGTCCACTTACTTGGGTGATGGAGCGCCAATAGACCCAGGCAATATCCCAAATATTGGTTCATTTAAACCTAATTTTGACCTTGAAAGCGACAGTACCAGGCCTAATGAAAATTCTGATAAAGACAGAATTCCATTTCTAAATGAGAGGCATCTTGAGCGCCTTGAAAGGGCTGCTAGCTTTAGACGCAAAGACATGGACCGAAGTAGCGATCTAAGGAGATTAAGAAAGATGTTAGGCAATGCTTCAGATGAGCAAGTTGGCAATAGCCTGGAACTCAGGATCCAAAAATTAGAAGGCTGCAGAGCCAATCGTCAAGCAAAACTAGTTCGTAAGGGAATCAAGTCTAAGAGGAGTTTAAATGTCTCAACTGATCAAACGCAAAAGGCTCAAAAAGACAGAGTACTTATTCCTAAAGAATTGATTGCAGTTGTAAGAAGTCTAAACGCTGCAACTAAGTCAATGCAAACAATATGTCAAAAGGCCCGTTTAGATAAGCGAGAGGTTCATGGGTTTTGTACAGCAACCAGCACCCTTTTTCATAGGGCAAAATCTAAAACATTAACCCACGGAGAATTAACAAAATTGGTTGATGATGCGCTTAAAATAACGGATAAAATCCTTGCATACACTGCTAAAACTCAATCCATGTCCCATGTTTTGAGCAGTCCTTCTTTTGATGCTGTTCTGAATCTATTGAAAGAATTTTCTCAACAGCGTGAGCATGAAGTTCATGTCAAAAAGAAAAAGAAAAAACCCCGCGATGCACAACTTGTTGAAGAGCCTGCTAAAAGAGCAGGGCAAAGAAATATCCGTAAAATAAAGAATCGAAGAGACCTAAGAATCACTGAAAGACGTGCGCCTGGTTTGGCTCCTATAAGAACACCTCCAAAAATGCCTCGCAGAACTAATAGGTTAACCATTCCGGTTCCCATGCGCCTACCAAATCTATTTGTTCCAACTTTTAAATTATGTAAAACACGTTTTGGCAGTCCTTACCTGGCTCCAAAGTAAGTCTGATTCATAGCATCATTAACTTCTTGTAACTGCCCGGTCTTCTGTTATAGAAAAATCTCCAGCCTTCACGGACTTCTTTGCCATGGTCAAGGTCAACAGTTGCCATCACTATCTCCTCTTTCATTCCGGCTTTTGCCAGCATAGTGCCAAATGCATCGCAAATAAAAGAGTCGCCCCAAAAGGTCATTTTATCTTCTGTTCCAACGCGATTTACTGCTGCCACTACTAATGCATTGGCAATGGCATGGCCTTTTTGTACGCTTTCCCATGCATTTTGCCAGTTGCCTTCTGCCTGTTCAATGCCCCTGACCCAGCCTATAGCTGTCGGGTAGAAAATTATCTCAGCGCCTTTTAGCGCAACAATGCGCGCTGCCTCAGGGTACCATTGGTCATAGCATATGAGGGTGCCGATCTTACCAAACTTTGTCTTAAAAACTTTGAATTCGCTGCCGGGCTCAAAATAATCCTTTTCGTAGAAATTTTCATCATGGGGAATATGCATTTTGCGGTAAGTTCCAAGCATCTTGCCATTATCGTCCAAAACCAGCGTAGTATTATAGCCTTTTTTACCAGACTGCTCATAAACCGAGCCAGCAACTATCACAATGCCGCATTCCTTTGCGATTTTAGATAATGCCTCACCGACCTTTCCAGGAATCTTCTCTAAGTATGGCTTTCCGTTTTCTTTTTCCTGCGGAAAATAAGGGCTCCTGAACAATTCCGGCAAGCAGACTATATTCGCGCCTTTTTTTGCCGCTTCCTTTATCATTATGCCTGCCTTGGATAAATTAGCTTCAGGTGTTT
>CAZBWC010000010.1:8431-17024 GCA_964495395.1 Microcaldota archaeon | reverse complement strand
CCTGATGCTTGTTTTTCACTTCCTGTGCTGTCAATACCTACTATAGATAGTCTCCTGGTTTCTAATGTTCTTGGAAGTACCCTTTGGATAGCTGCTATCTCGAGGTCATAAGAACCGCAACCAAAACTCAGGACTCTTACGTGCTCTCTTCTTAGCCTATCCACTAGAGGCGGCTTTAGGAAAACCCGTAAGGTCTTTTCGGCACTTTCTTTTACCCGTTGCGGACTCATACCTCTAAGCAGATCCATTATCTGATTAATGTTATGAAATGTTTATATATGGTAAGGTGATGATAAGGATAGCATGGCATCAGAGCGGTTTTCCAGGGCAGATTGAGCAAGTACACATAAAATTAAAAAGGGGGAAGGGAAAATGAAGTAGGAGGACGTAAAGATGACTGATAAGAAACAAAGAATCCTTGAAAACGTTATTTCTGGAGTTATAATCATTATATTAGGAGCACTTTTCAGTTGGTTAGCCCCTCAAATAAATATAGAGATAACTTGGGGGTCTCTTACCCTATTCGTATTGGGACTTTACTTGGCATATAGCTTCAATCCAATTAAACAATTTTTAGAGAACGCCGGATTTATCAATTTTGAAACAGTAACTCGAATTACGGGGGGATTATTTTGGTTATTTTTAGGTGTACTGATTTTTACAACCTCTGAGATAGACACTGGAACTAGGTCGTTAACCAATGCGGATCCATACTTTATTGTAGGTGTTTTAATGGTTGTCGTAGGGTCACTACAAATTACGAATAGATATGAATTAGCAGGTGAATCAATAGGGATTCTCATTTATGGACCAAATTATAGGGCAAAAAACAAATGGGAAAAAATAATTCAATCGGCATCAGAAGATATAGATTATGAAACAAAAACCAAAATTCTTGTTCGTGCTTCAGAAAAATTGAAAAAATCAAAGGAAAATGAAGAAATAGATAGAGAACTATATAGTCAAATAGTGGCTATTAAGAAAACTGATGAAAATCTTACTTATGCTGAATTTAATAAGAAATATCTAAAAAAGGGATACGGATCCGAATAGTTAAATAAACTAAAAATTAGTCCGAATTTCAAAGAAGGAATGAGAAAGTGGATAAACACGAAAAATTTCATGATAAAGGAGTAGATTTTTGGTGCAAGATATTTGATGCTAAAAAAGAAGAGGATGAAAAACACGGAGACTGTTACAAGGAGGGTTATAATCTAGGTTTTGAAATATACTGCCCAGAAAATCACCCTGCACTAACGTTTCGATATGGGAAAAAAGGAACCGAACAAGCATTAAAGGATACTGATGACCCAGGAAACGAGACAGTAATCAGTACAACATATTATGAGATTGGATCAGCAGATCAAATCAGCTTTGAAGAATGGCAGAAATTACCTGAAGAAAAACGGGGTTTTGTTGAATCTTCACCTGTTTATATGACCTATCACGAATATATTGAACAGTTTATAGAAGGGATATTTAGAAGTGAAGATAAGGTAAAGCAGTTTAAAAATCTTAATTACAAAAAAATTTTGATAATTGAATTAGGGTTAAATTGGACTGATATGGGCGTCCATTTTTTTAACAAACAAAATATTAATGAATTTGAAAAGAGTGAATTTTTAAAAGATAAAAAATATGGTTGTCTTTCAGGAATAATTATAAGTTGCAGATTCAGCCATGAAAGAAAAACCCATTTCATAAATAATTTACATGCAAATACAATAAATAAGCTCAACGATGAGATCTCGTTTATTAACTTAAGTTTAACACCTTTTCAGTAAACCCTAAGTAAGTTTACATCATAGTAGTATATCCAAAATTCCCCAAAACAAGCGTTTTCCAATCTTTTGCCCACTCTTACCCCATTAACCCCGCCTACCTGTTCCAGTTTATCCGTATCATACTGTTAAAGTAAACCGAAGCACAAAATGGCTTGTTGTTTTGGATAGCAGGGTTTACTTATATGGTCACGCGATGGAAAAAAGAGTTTACTGTTAAGCGGTTTAATGAGAATTTGAATTTCTCTAATGCATCGTACCCATTGCCCTGATTTTTAATTTAGCAATTCCTGCTTCAACCGCCACAGCAAGTCGAATAATCTCGGTTCCCTGCTGGATAACGAACTTTTCAAAAAACGTTGTTCCCACTTTAAACCCTGCAGACCTAGCACTTGCTGCAATTTCAAGAACAACCCCTTCAAACAAAGCTCCGAATCTTTCTATCCCTAATGATTCATGTGTTCTAAGAATTCTTTGTACTCCGCGAATGAAAGTTTGGTCTTCTATCGACCCAAGATCAAAAGAAGCATTTCCATATAGCAAAAATTTAGTACGCTTTAGCCTTCCATCAGGAGGTCGTGCAATCTGGCCATCGGCCAATCTAGCACTTTCTCTATACTTTGCCCAGTTTACACGCTCAACAGGAGGCTGAGCCCTAGCACTGATCAAACGTTTTGAACTAGGCATACTTTATTTACTACTCTAATCATTAAATGCTTTGCTTTTACCATTTTTTACGACCGTATATCTACAAATTGCTTATGCGTAAGCACACTTCTCAAACCCAAAAACGCCAAAAGATTGAAATATCTAAAAATTATCGACGTAAAAAATTAGGCTTATGCTGCTTCGATTAAAGGAACAATTCTCCAGATATAACGATCGGGAGACCCCAATTCTAATGCTTCGGGTTTTGGAGGATGCCTTTGAACGAGCTCCAACACATTGGAAGTATGAACAGCAACTTTTACAAAAAACTTATATCCTGCCATGTACATATCAGGATGATTCATACACTCTACAGTAAAACTAGGATCTAAACTGCGTGCTGCCATTTCACCGTAATAAGTTGCAGCTCCTTCACTCAAAACTGGATTGGCATTTATCATAAGTTCGGGTTCGGCTCGTTTTCGCCATGGTCTGCCTAAACCTGGCTTAACTATGTGTGGTTCGGACTGCATAAGCAAAAGATGAGTTAGTTCATGTGCTAAGACATAATCTGCTTCAATAGAGCCTGCAGGATATTGGCTTAGGTTTATCCGTAGGCCCAGATCATTCATTATTAGGCCATATACTGAAGCAGCATCGTAAAGTTGCTCAATCCATCCACCCAAACCGCATTTTTTGGCAAGTCTCTCGAGTTCGTTGGGTACCTCGTGGGCTGGAACCCTACTATATGCTGTTAATGCCCCCCACACCCCATATAACCCGCTATGTGGTGATAAGCGCCTTAGTAAATCTGGAATGGTTGCCAAAATCGCAATGGACAAACGATAGGGTTTGATTTTAAGCGGATGGGTAAGCTTTATGCCAGTCGCATTTTCGCATAATGGAAGAATTTCGACAGCCCTTTGCCTGGCGTATTCTAGTTTCTGCCTGGTAGTTAAGGACCTATTTAACTTTGGCTGGGTTAAATTGTGCATATTCATTTTATCCCAATTCTTATATTAAATGCTTTGCTTTTACCATCTTTTACGACAATGTATGACCTCTTCTGAGAAGCCATAGCAGGGTTCTTAATAGGAAAGCATAAACTAGTTTATTATTAGAAATTCTAATAATATCTCCTAACTGCTATAGTAAGCATCGATACATTACATATACAAACGAACCTGTAAGCGTAGCAGTACTGCCATCCACCATAATTTTAAAATTATGCTCAAACATTCCGCCCTCCAGTCCTAGAGTTGCAAGCAGTTCTCCAGTTTGCCTGTCAAGAATTAGGATATTATTTGAATCATCCGAAGTGAGAGTATAATTTTCAAAGTCGTATCTGTTTGGCGCGTATTCTGGACCTGTTGAACCTGGTCCAGCAACATTTCTTTTCAAAAGCCCACCAGTTAAGAAACAATACTTCGTCAGTCTCTCACTAACCTCACATTCTCCGGTTTCTACAGCAAACTCAACACTGCGTCCGTCATCCCCGGCCTTTATAGCAAATAGGCTAACCGAAATCCCATTATACCAGGTAGGCAGCAGTGGAACAGGGTATAAGAAATAACTAAATTCGCCATCAAGGGTAATATTTGATCCATTGCAGCTATAAGCCCAGTTTATGCCTGTTCCGCATTCATTGGTGAAGTCCATGGCTACAAAAGCGATAGGCCCGTGGCTGTCATTTTCAAATCCCACACTCTTGACTGAGACTCTCAATGGGCCTACCTGTACTGAGGTAAACCTATCTTGATTCTCTTCATAATACCTCCTAGCTGCATCACTTGACTCAAAACAATCCCGATGTTCCAATCCTGGATCAGGTACACTTACAATGGTGGATTGCCCGCAATCTAAATATTTTCTCTCAGGGATACATTCGACAAACGGTTCCCATGTAGGTGTATCAGAAGGCTTATCATCTACCCTATACAATGGCTCAGTATTTGAACAATTTATGCCCATAACTGAAGCTAATGCGGCAACCAGTAATGGTGTTTGCTTAAAACGTTTTTTGGGAGGCTTATCTATGCGCATCAATTTTCTTGTTTTATTCATAAGTATCCATATCGTGATTAATTAAAACATCCTGTATTCTGGCATTCGCACGACGCAAGTATGACGCTGCCGGTTACAGGTGTATTTATGACAATCAAACCTAAAAACTTGTGGGTGCACTGGAGTATAGTATCTTTCCAGAGTGCTCGGGGATTTGAAAATAAGTGCATAGGGTTAATCATGTTATTGTTTATGGGTAAACTAGTATTTAAACCTTTTCTTTACAGCGAATATAACATGTATACAGCACCCCGCTTTTGTTATACTAGTATAATACTAGAATATCTAATACTTTATTATATTTTAGATTTTTTAGTTGAAGATTGTCAAAAAAAGCGATATATTATAAAGGTGAGTAATCAATATACTTATATGGGAACCAAATCGGTAGACCAATTTGACTATCTTATGAAACTCTGGAAAAGTAAGGGTAAGATAAGCATGGCAAACTGGGAAGAAATAAAGAAGGAAGTTTATCAGGAACGAAGACGTTCTGAACGCTCTCCTGGATTGCGTTAATTTCCGGGTGCTGCTTATAAGTTAAAGGCATCATACCTAGTCTTATTGCTATAACATTACAATTATAAATTACAGATGCTAGAAGGTTGCAGGTGTTTTAATGGCTGTATTGAAATGTGGAAACTGTACCTCGAAAGTTGAGTCTAACAGATGCTGTGGCAGCCCTATGGGCGTAAAGAGCGAAATGCTTAGTTGCAGCTCTTGTCAGAAAGAAGTAAGCATAAACAGGTGCTGCGGAAAAACGATGCACCAGATTTAATTTTTCTTTTTTATTTGCCAAATAACCTTTCCAACCAAAGAACTTTTTTTAACCAGTCCAAACTGTCTGCTGTCTCTGCTTTTTGAGGCGTTGTCTCCGACAACAAAAATGCCTTTTTTCAATACTTTGCCTATTCGCTTAAGGAGAAATATGCCTGGCTTTTCAGGGTCTTTTAGTACAACTACTTCGCCAGTTTTAGGTGCGAAGCAGACGTATGCCCAGCAGTTAACAATGACGAAATCACCTGGATTAAACAGGGGTGTCATGCTCTGGTCAGTCACCTTAAACCTTTGTAGCGGCAGCATACTACAACTTAGGGTAAACCGTTTCCTTTTCAGTCGGATAGAAGCTTTTCTTCCTGACAGTTTCAATGCCCTTTGTTTTCCAGAATATTTCGGCAATATTATTTACAATATTAAGGAGGTCGTCTGCAGCCTGTATGCTTGTTTCCTGCCTGGCTTTTGATGCCAGTTTCATTGCCTTGAACATAAGTTCGTGCAACTCAGGGAATTTTTGTACGTGCTCAGGCTTGAAATAGTCTCCCCATAATATACGCAGCTCTTTTTTACATAGTTCAGCATGTTCCTCTTTGACCAGTGTATAACGCACCAGCTTATGGCCACTCTCGCTACCTTGCTCCTTAGGTAATTCACTAATAAGCTTCACCATTCTTACGACAGTGTGTGCGGCTAATTGAGAGATATGCGGATCATAAATGCCACAAGGAACGTCGCAATGTGCACGTGCAATTTTAGCGGGCCAAACAGAATCCAAAGTCCTAAATAAATTATACAGAGCTGACATGCAATGATATCAGCCCAATTCTTAAAAAATCTTGCTCTATGCCACAACAGTTGCAACATAGACCAAACAAACTACTACCAAACCTGCGATCACCATTTCATGTGAACAAACAGGCTTTTTCTTTTTGCATTTCTTCTCTACATTACACAACATGGACATGGGTCCACCTCCCTAGTTGTAAATAATGTTATTATATATGTATGATTAGGTTTATAACTGTTTATTTTAGTGGAAAAATAGGTCAAAACAGAAAAACACTAAAACAAGAAATCAGCAGCCACACCTACAATCAAAATGAACCCTAAAAGGTACATCATTCTTTCAACTTCTTCATGCACTATGCTCTTCTTGTACGTAACTTCAGACTTAGTAAACTTTTTTGCTTTTTTGGGTTTGGCCATAATTGATCACCTTGGTTTAGCTATGGAAAAAGCTAATATAAAAATGTTTGCCCTAACTAAACTGGTCAGGTGATTTTTTGTCTCAGGCTTCTTTGGAATCCGGAAATCCCGGAATGTTTTATACTTCATTTCTCCCAGTCGAGGCGATTGTTCCTCCGGGAATCTCACGACGCCAGTTTTCAGACCTTATAATGCATGCATTAGGGGCATTTCCAGGAGATGGTGGAAACGGAGCATTTGCAGAGACTTATCTTGCAGGCTATTCTTTTGCAGATTTACCCCTTATTGTGCTTTCAGACAAGGAATCAGAAGCTGAAAGCGGCAGTTCATTGTTTATTTGCATCAGCACAGGAAAATGGATGCAGGATAGGACAACCTGGACTACGAGGCGCTTGGATGAGTTGCCCTGGGCAATAAATTGGGCAATTAGCCAGCTTAAGTCAGGGCCTTTAACTGAAGAGGCTGCAACAATAATACGCGATAATGCAAATCTAGGTGAATTGGCTCAGGGCGCAGCAAGGGAATTTCCCCCAGTATCGTTAGTTTTTGCCCGTGAATCTCCAGAAGCAATCTTAGATAAAACATTAGCGCCATTAGCAGGTAATCTTATGGTATCTGCCACTCACTGGGGACAAAACCTAGTATTTTACATCAAAAAAAGTGCACTGCCTGGAGGCGCTCCGCCAGAATTAAGACAGTTAGGCTATCGGGAAGTGGCAGCTCTGGCACATAAATTCTTTCAACTACAGGCGCAGTATGCGCGCATCTCATCTCAAACTGTTCCATTGCCAAATCTTCAGGCCAGATTTGAAACTGAATTACTGGCAAAGAACAGAGAGGCGCAAAGGATTTTGCAAGCTGAGAGAATTGCTCCATCAAGCGGATTCCAAAGGCCATCAGGAAAATTTAGGCCAATTAGTGGAATGACACGTCAGGAGCAGGCCGCATTGGAAAGATTACGGCTAAAATCCAGGGCTCGTGCCATAAGGCATTAGCTGTTAAGGGCAACGCTTATTTTTATCTAGATGGATTCCAGGTATTCTTTTTCCATAGGGTGGAGTGAAGCTGGCAGTATCAGCGTAAAAAATAGCCTGCCCAGATCCCTTTCCAGCAGTTCAGGAATAAAACCATAGTTAAGTTTTTCATCCTTATTGCCTATCCTTGACAAAACAACGAACTTATGCTCTAAGAATCCTGCCTTCTCAAGCAAGCCTAAAGCAGTTTTTGCACCCATTGGCTGAGGCTCAGTATCAAGCAGAATCAGACTGTGCATATCATTGGCAAGATTTTTGCGGATAATTTCAAAGGCAGATGTGGGAGCATAATTAGGTCTCGGATTCACTAATGAGGCGGTTTTTCCAAAGCGATAAATCTGCAATCCGGCCTTTCCAGGGGCAACAGTGTAAATAGATGAATTCGATATAACTTTAGTACCTATCTGTGCAGCTTTGGCATCTACAAGCAACGAAATGTGTGTAGTGGCTGTAAGTGCATCACCTCCGACTAAAAGTGCAATTTTAGCTGTTTTAGCCTCATTGATGAGGAAACTACTTTCTACCTTATTCCGCTCCAGTTTTTGAACTGGTTTGCCTAGCGCTTTGGTTAATTTTGCTATGTTTTCTTCTGAAATAGGGCCTGTGTAAGACTCGTAATAAATTTTGTCAGCTTGTTTAAGGGACTTTATTCCAGAAACAGTCAAATCAAATGCGATTCCTGTGCCAATAAGGGTAAGTGACATAAAAAGAATAAGAAAAGAAGAGGATAAAACGTTACCTGTGTACGGTTTTAAGTACGCCGTTCTTCACATAGAGGAATTCCTTTCCACGCTGCCCTAAACGCACGTTTTGAAGCATCCAACTCAGTTTCAGATAGTAGGGCCCTAAGAAGGATTCTGGCACCATCTGCAACAAGATACGACTCTTCTTCAGATGGTTTGGTTGGAGGTATTGCCTCCAATTTAATAGTGCCGGGAAGAAGCGGATTTTTTGGGTCAGGCTCTAATGAAAAACGAAAATAATTGCGTAAATCAGTTTCTAATCGGTTTTTCATTAGATTCCATAATCTTTGAGATCTTCGCAAGTGGTACAAACGCCAAGCTAATTTATGCGCAATGCATA
>CAZBWC010000010.1:2234-8421 GCA_964495395.1 Microcaldota archaeon | reverse complement strand
TCTACAATTACAGGCGGACCGTGCAAAAGAACTGCTTTTAGTCTGCTCACATTGTATGTTCTAATTCAATGTATTTAAACCTTTCTATTTTACCACTTTTTGCAACTTAAACCAAAGCATGCTGGATAGAACAATATCTTTCAATGACAGAATAAGAATTAGAAAACTCGTTTGCCCTTTTTAGGGTCCAAGCAACCTTACTTGCACTTAGCAGATGTTCAATCAACTGTTTCCTTGCGGTACAGCTGTTCCAACCACCTTGCTAAACACAGCCAGGTAAGAGGTCTTGACATATAACTTTATTGTTGGTTTACCAGCTGTTACGATTCCCTTTTACCGAACTGATAAACTCCTGGAACAATTACAGAGGTCAAGGCATTAAACGGATTGCACCTAGAAGTCACTAGGATTTTTGTTTAGCCGATCCGCCCTACTTGGTTTACCCGAGTTGGGCAAACGAGGATAGCTCTTACTACAATACTGATTTATATTGCTTTCTTTTTATCTCGAAGAATTAGAATCATAAAAATTGCTAAAATTCAACTTTTGAACGAATTTTAATCTGATGCAGCTCACTAAATCCCTTATTTACCTCGAGTACATATTTGGCTTTGGCTTTGGGCTTGTAAACTTTAGTTGTGTTAGGTTGCATCGGCACAACATCGACAAGCTTTTTGCCTGCATTGAAAAACAGCGCTTCCAATGGCAATGGAGTAAAAAGCATCCAGAATCCGGGATACCATTCCTCCTCAAATACAAATAGCATACCCTGTTTTTCAGGTAAATGCTTTTTGAACATTAAGCCAGCAATCTTCTTTGGAAGTGTATCAGCAATTTCGACGCTAATGCTTATCCGCTTACCGCCAGTGGTTTTTATGGTCAGCTTCTTCATTTGGTTACCCGGTGAACAGACTCTATGAATTCGAGTTTTTTGCCTTTGGAATTCATTAATATTGAATAGGTTTTTGTTGTCGCACCCAATGAGACTCCTTTAAGTAAATCGCCTTCGGTGACTCCGGTGGCTGCAAAAATGAGATCATCTCCTTTTGCAAGCTGGTCAATAGTTAAAACAGCATCAGGATTTTTCATGCCGTAAGCGACGGCACGCTTTCGCTCTTTTTCGTTTCTGAATTTCAGCCGGCCTTCCATATAACCACCATTGCATTTTAGTGCCGCAGCAGCAAGAACACCCTCAGGCGCACCACCAACTCCTATAAGTATGTCGATGCCCCTGTTTTTCCATAATGTGGAAATGGCTGCAGCAACATCACCATCACCTATAAGATGGACTTTGGCTCCCGTTATTTTTACCGTATCAATAATGTCTTTATGCCGTGGTCTATCGAGTATTATAGCAGTTACGTCTGAGATTGGCTTACCCAGTTTTGCAGAAACGATGCTTAAGTTTTCTGCGATCGAATTATCGAGAGAGATGGCATTGCCCACTTCAGGGCCTACTGCGATTTTATCCATATATGTATCAGGGGCATGCAGCAAATTCCCTGCAGGTGCTGCTGCAAGTACTGAAAGCGAATTGGGCTCCCCGCGTGCAGTAAGGCCGGTTCCTTCAAGCGGGTCAACGGCAATATCTATTGCAGGCCCTTTGCCTGTCCCGACTTTCTCGCCGATGTAAAGCATAGGAGCTTCATCACGCTCCCCTTCCCCTATTATGATTGTGCCATCAATGGCCGTCAGATTGAATGCCGTACGCATACCTTTTACGGCTGCCGCATCAGCTGCATCTGAATTCTGTTTGCCAATCCATTTTGCCGATTCAATGGCCCCTGCCTCAGTAGCCTTTAGCAGATCCAATGCAAGCTTTCTGTCCATTTAGGCGCCCCGTTTTCTTTCATTTTGCCAGAGCTTGACGAATTCGGAATAATTAGCTGCGATCATTTCAACAGCTTTTTTTCGGTCGTGTTTTCCAGTCTTCAGCCCGGATAGCGCATCCCAGAATATTGTTCTGCCAACTGCAAAACCGATTATGCCTGGTACTTTTGCACCTACTGCAAGCCATTCCTTGACTTTGTCCTTGCTTTCCCCTCGACCCAGCGTAATTACACCTGCATGGCCAACTGTCTGGGCCTGCTTTGCAAGTGCTGCTGAATCACTAAATCTGTCAACGCCTTCTATTTTCCATATGTCCGGGTGTACACCTGCATCCTGTATTTCCTTTATAGCCCTTATCATCAGTGCAGGCCTCAACTCGTTGTCATACCTACTTTTGTCGCCTCCCACTGCTTGAAGTTGGGATGCAGAAGCAGGAACTAAAAGCTCGAAAAGATAGGCGCGATTCTTGCCTTTTAGATAATCCCCAAGCTGCTTCAGCCGTTGAAGCTGGCGCATATTCATGTCTTTATTATCATCAGGATTATAACGCACCAGAACTTTTGCAAATGACGGATTGAATTTATCGATATGCTTTCCAAAATCATGGCCATATTCGAAATCAAATTCGTCCTGGCCTGATTTCTCGCACGGCAATGCAAAGGTAATGCCATGCTTTGCGGCATCAATAAGTATTTTAGCTCCGAATTGCTCATCCACAAGTATTCCGCCAAGGCTTTTCGGAACGCCTCTTTCTAGGGCAAGCTTAAAGCCTTCATAAATGACCATTTTATAATCTGCAATGGTACTTGTTTCTTCTTCGGTAGGCCGCCTATCTTTGATTCCGAATAACCCTTTCAGGAAGCTGCCCCTGTGGTCAAAGGCCAAAATAAGAAGCTCCTTTCTTGTCCAGTCTATGTTGCTAAGCATATGCTTTCCTCCCACAATAATCTAAGTAACTTCTATCATGCAGTCGCATTTACACTTTAAAAATTTTGTCAAGACATGCCTTTACCTTTTTCGGATCAGCTTTGTAGCGGCTCGCCTTAAGCACTTCCCCGACAAGGAAATTGACCGCGTTTTTGTCACCAGTTTCTATTTTTTTAACTATTTCTTTCTTATCATCCATGACCTGCTTTATCAGTTCATCAATATCTGCATCTGGGCCTTCGGTCCCCATCAAGTCCTTGAGTTGTTTATCCGGCTCATCAAACATTTTTTTGATCAGTTCTTTAGCTTCCCTTTCAGTTATTTTTCCGGAATCGGTTGCATTAAGCAGTTCAAGAAACTTTTCAGGCAAAGGACACGATTCAATTTCAAAGTTATGCCAATTTGCGCATTTCAGGAAATCGCCTACAAGCCATCTCGACAATTTTCCCGCATCCTTATATGATGAAAGGCAGCTTTCAAAATAGTTGTACATGCCTCTTTTGTAGGCTAGCTGATAAGCAATTTGAGAAGGGAGCTTATGCTTTTTAGCTATCTCTTTCTGTACCTCGCCAGGTAGCTTTTTCATTTCTGATTTTACCTTTTCAATAAAGGCCATATCCAGGCTGAGCGGCAACAGGTCCGGTTCGCGTATATAGCCGTAATCCTCTTCGAATTCTTTCTTCCTGAGCAATATGGTGGTGCCTGTTTCCTCGCTGTATGTTCTTGTTTCCCGCTCAGTTTTTTTGCCCTGGGCCTTAAGGAAAATCTGTCGACTAAGCTCTGCTTTCAATGCCTGTTCAACAGCATCGCTCCCGGATATATTCTTTAGCTCGACCCTAGCACCGCCATCTATTGAGATATTGGCATCAGTACGCATTACTCCTTCCTGTGATGGATCAATTATATCCAGATAAGAAAGCAGATGAAAGAGCTTTCTAACATAGGAAATTGCCTCATCTATTGTTTCAAAATCCGGTTCAGTGACAACTTCGCAAAGAGGCATGCCGCTGCGGTTGTAATCGGCAAGAACGGATTTGGCTGTTCCAATATGCCCGCCAACATACTCGAGCTTGCCTGGGTCTTCTTCCATGTGCACTCGCGTTATATTTATGGTCTTGGGATTGCCGGACGTTTCAATGCTGAACTGGCCTTTGGATGATAGCGGCTCGTCATACTGCGTTATCTGAAAGCCTTTTGGGAGATCAGGGTAGAAGTATATCTTTCTTGCGAAATGTGAGTTCATATTTAATTTACATTTCATGAGCAATGCAAGTGCTACTGCCTTACGCACAGCTTCTTCATTTAAAGTCGGCTTTGAGCCAGGAAAGCCCAAGCATATCTCGCAGGTGTTTTGATTTGGTTCGGCGGGGGATGTGGAGCAGCTACAGAACAGCTTGCTTTTAGTGTTGAGCTGAACGTGCGTTTCAAGACCGATCATTATCTTAGGGTTCATTTTACCTCAGCCTCTATCTGTTTTGCAAAACCAAATAGCTTTTTTTCTTCCCACTGCCCACATACCGCTTGAATTCCTACAGGAAGCCCGTTTGAAGGTGTTGCAGGCACCGAAATATGCGGAAGCCCGATAAGGTTGTACATAGCAGTGCACCTGTCCAGGGCATAAATTTGGGCAGGCTTCAGCTTTGCTATTTCAGTAAATTTAGGTGCAAGAATAGGCATTGAAGGGGACAGTATAGCATCGTATTTTGCAAAAAGCAATCCGAGTTCCTGGGATATTTTTTGCCTGACCTTAAGAGCCTTTAGATAATATTTGTCTTTATATCCAGCAGTGCGTACAAACGTACCTAATATAATCCGCCTTTTTTCCTCAGGGCCAAAATATTTTGAGCGTATGCTGGCAAAATGCTCATTAAAGCTGCCGTGAATATCCTCTTGCATACCGTAGCGAATGCCAGTATACTTTGCCAGGTTGGATGACGCTTCTGCAGTTGCGAGTATGTAATACGCAGGCACGGAATATTCGAGAAGAGGGAATGAAACTTCTGTGTATTCAACCCCGCTTTTTTCTAATGCTTTCGTAGTGTTCCAAAACTCTTTTTCTATAGCCTTGTCTAAGTCTTGGTTAATTTCCTTAATGATGGCAATTTTCTTTACAGGTTTGGCAGGCCTATCTTCCTGAAGTTGGCTTGTTTCATCCTTCTCATCCTTACCTGAGATAATGTTTGCCAGGAGCTCTGCCTCTGCAACAGTTTTTCCCATTGTCCCTATCTTGTCAAGGCTATTGGCATAGTCAACCAGCCCATAACGCGATACCCTGCCATAAGTCGGCGTAAACCCAACAACTCCGGAAAACGCTGCTGGAGAGGTGATACTACCGCCTGTCGATTCTGAAATTGCGAGATGAGGCACCTTAGCTGCAGAAGTATATGCCGCTGCGCCACCTGAACTGCCTCCTGCGCTGCGACTTATATCATGCGGATTTTTAGGTATGGGAAGACCTTCGCCTGCATTAGTGGAGAAGGTGCCAAAGCCAAATGCATCCATCGAAGTTTTGCCTATTATCGTACCGCCTTCTGCTAAAACGCGGTTAATTACAGTAGCATCGAAAGGAGGGATATAATTTGAAAGCATGGCACTGCCAGCAGTGGTACGTAAACCCTTAGTGCAGATGTTGTCTTTTACTGAAATAACGATACTAGTAAGTTTACCATTTTTATCGGCTTTTTTGGCATCTTTGTCAATAGTTATAAAGCAATCCAGTTTTTTCTGTGCTGATTCAGCATCTTCTATAGCCTTATGAATGAATTCAGGTGTGGACATTGCTAATCAACCAACCTTGGACCAAGGAATTTTCCATTTTTAATCAGTTTAGTATTGCCAAACGGATCAATATCTGATTTTTTGGAAACGTCCTTGCGAAGTTTTCTGTTATCTATGAAAGCCTTGTCTCCGACTGCTTCGTTAAATGAATCAATTTTTGAGAATGCCTGTAAAATTTCGTCAATTTCGCCAAGCAAAACATGCATTTCCTTTTCAGTAAGGTGTATCTTGGCGATGGCGGCAGCCTTTTTCAGCGCATCTGTGTTTTGCATTAGTGTCTATGGTGTAAAAGCACTTAAAAATCATCCTTTTGAATGGAATGAAAGCTGGAAACCTTCTGGGAAATATTTAGAACACATTAGTCAATTCAAACAGCATACTAATGCCATAGAATATGCTAACTGAACCTGCGACTATATTCACAGCGTGATTTAGCTTTTCCTGGCTGATTTTAATTAGCGGATAGGTAAATAATATGCTAAATAAAATCATACCTAGGACTACTCCCAAAGAGAAGATGCCTACGCCAACCACCATCTCAGCCACGCTGCTTACGCCTAATGATACCGTAAGTAGCAATAAAAGCTCGTCGTTGCTTGCAAGGCCATGCATGATACCTATGCCGAACATGTGCTTATGGGAGTGGTCTTCA
>CAZBWC010000010.1:0-2224 GCA_964495395.1 Microcaldota archaeon | reverse complement strand
TCAATTTTAGAAGTTGGATTCGGCCTGCGGAGTTTTACACTATTTTTAGGGCTGTGAAAATGAAACGTTGCAACCTGGTAAAAACTCACAATACCAAGTAAAATCAACATTACTGCTACGGCAAATTCCAGCTTATCAAGAACCAGTGCCAATATCGAATCCCTAAAAATGACTAATAAAACCGTAATTATGCTTGCAGTGGCCATGTGTCCTAGTGCCCAGCTTATGGCCATTTTTATTGCATGCGCCAATGATCTTGCTTTGCTCAAAAGATTAGATACCGCTATCAGGTGATCGGCATCAAAGCTGTGTTTTATGCCTAAGCCTAGTGCTAACAATAAAAATTCGAACATAACTAAATTAATTATAATAGGTATTAAAAATAGAAAATTCGTAATACTTTATCAGGTACAAAGTATGAAGTGGCACTATGACCGAGAATGTTGAACGCATAACTGTATCAGTAGAAAAGGAACTGCTGCAAAAATTCGACTTGCTTATAACGAAAAACGCTTATAGCAACAGAAGCAAAGCAGTCTCTGATGCGCTAAGAGCATTTTTAATGGCAGAGGAAATTGCTGACGAGAATGCAATTGTATCAGGCATTATTTCATATACTTATGACCATCACAAAGCCGTAACAAATAGGAAATTGCTTGACATAAGGCACGCGTTCAAGGATCTGATAAGGTCTGCCAATGACATGCATTTGAAAGAGCACGGATCGCTACAGGTGATAATGGCAAGCGGAAAGGCAAAAGAGGTGCTCCAATTAGCCCAACAGATACAAACCGCCAAAGGTGTTAATAGGCTTAAAATCAGCCTCTTTGCAGTACGATAGGATAGCCCAATAAGTTTTTAATTTACCTGGCGAAAGCCAAGTATGCAAACGATCCTGCTTTCAGTAGTAAGCATAATAGTGGCAGCATACGTATTTTCACAGGTCGCCAAGATGCTCAAACTACCCGCAGTTCTAGGCCAGCTTGCTGCAGGGTTTTTGCTTGCAGTCCCTGTAATTAACCAGATGTTTTTTACAAGTGAGAGCATACCTCTTTTTGAATTTCTCTCAGAGGTAGGCATATTGCTTATGTTCTTTTTAGCAGGCCTTACGTTAAAATTCGAAAATATAGACAAAGAATTCAAAGCAATGATATTATCTTCACTGCTGGGCAGCATGATACCACTTCTTCTCGGATTTCTGGCAGCTTTTTTCCTGTTCAGACTGGATTTTTCCCAGGCACTCTTCGCAGGCATGTCGATTGCAGTAAGTTCCCAGGCAATTTCCTATCGCATAATTGAAGAGACCGGAATGACCAAGCATAAGATTGCCGCGTTTATAGAAGGTTCCAGCATGATTGACGATATGATTGAGTTCATATTGCTGTCGCTGATGTTAGCATTCTTCGGAGTTTTACTTACCAGCCTAACCCAGATGCTGATAGGCATAGTTGCCTTTGTGGTCATCGTCCTCATATGTAAGTTTTATTTTATCCATGCGCTTTTGGAAAAAGTTGCATCTGAACATAGCCAGGCAACCTACCTTATGGCGACCATCGTTGCAGTGCTCCTCATGGCTTATATTGCCGATTTGTTCGGTATCAGTGCGTTTCTGGCAGCAATGATAACAGGCATAATCATGAGGCAGATACTGGCAAAACTCCATGAGCTTAGCACAATAGGACGTAATATCTCAAGCACAGTGCACACAACTGCAAACGGATTTTTCATACCTATATTTTTTGTATGGGCAGGCATGAACACTGGGATAAATAGCATAGGTGAAGGCGAGATTTTACTCATAATTACCCTGGCAGCACTAGATATTTTTGGAACATCAGTTGGCACTGTTATAGGCATGCTGAGTTTTGGCAAAAAACTTGAAGATGCAGTCATCGTTTCATTAGGAGTACTGCCTAAAGGAGATACTGAATTGGCACTTGCAGCAATAGCTTTGCATGCAGGCATAATAGGAAAAACGCTTTATTCATCAATAATCGTAATGGCATTTATAGTGACGATTATATCTTCAATAGCCTTCAGGCACATGTTAAACATTAAAAAAGCTGAAAATTCGCATAACAACAATCAGGGCAAGTAAATTTATTCAGCTTCTGCAAGTTTCTTCCTGAGTTGGTCCAGCTCATCATGAAGCAGCTTATTCTTCTTCAGCGGATCCCACCGAGCCTTTCCTTCCAGCTCCTCTATTTTTGCCTTGATATTAGCT
>CAZBWC010000009.1:16937-17345 GCA_964495395.1 Microcaldota archaeon | reverse complement strand
GCTATGACATGGTTGATATCGTTCTTAAGCAGGTTTATGACATCTGCCCTGCCTTCTACGAGAACAAGTTCATTCGACCTGTCAACTGTCGGGCCTGCAGCGAGTTTTTCCGGTCCGTATTCGGTTACTTCTGCGGTCTTGACCTCATCGCGGACCATTTCCGCAATTTCCCTGCTTTCAGGTATTTCTGTAGTGAGCAATGTCTTTAGCAGTTCTTTTGCCTTGTCAACAAGCGCGCGCCTCTTGACGCTTCTTGTGTCTTCGACTTTTTGCACTTTGACCGATGCTTCGCACGGACCAACGCGGTCAACTGTTTCAAGTGCTGAAGCTATAATGCATGTTTCTACCATGTCGAGGCTGCTTGGTATTTTTATGCCGCCTACGGTTTTGCCTTCGCGTGAGTTCAAA
>CAZBWC010000009.1:0-16927 GCA_964495395.1 Microcaldota archaeon | reverse complement strand
GCGGCCGTTCTTCTGGAGGTCCCTTAAATCAAGGTCATCTCCCAAAAGCCCTTCGGTCTGGCCGAATATGGCGCCTACAACATCCGGTTTTTCAACAAGTCCACTTATCTGGACATCCACGTAAATCATGTATTTTACTGTATCGATATATGTCTTTCCCATAATCTTCACCTTTTTGTTTCATAGCCTCCTGGCTGTTGCTCAGAAATAGGGTAAATGCGGCTGCGCACTGTTGACCGCACCTTCATAGGTTATACCTCGGAGGGCCATCCATGCGCAGCCGTCATCAGCTTATCTTAATGAAACTCTTTCTTCCAGCAGATCTACGACTGCAGGGAAAATTCGCATAATATCTCCTTCACTGACGATGCCCACAAGCTCATGCTTGCCGTTTATTACAGGCAGGCGCTTTATTTTGTTCTCTTTCATAGCCTGGGCCGCCTTCTCAATCGTGGTCTCAGGAGTTACCACACGCAAGGGTTTACTCATGATAGCTTCAACTTTGACAGCAGAAAGGTCTTTGCTGTTGGCAACAAGCTTATGAACGATGTCTCTTTCAGTTATAATTCCCTTTGCAACCTTGCTGCCTTTTGATTCGACAACTACTACCGAACCGATGCCGTGCTTTTTCATCAAGCGGGCGGCATCAACAACCTTTCCACCAATAGGGACGATAACGATTGTTTTCGTCATTATATCCCCTACCCTTATTTCTGAACTCATAAATAAGATAGGCAGCAAACATATATAAATGCTTAACTGCTCTCGCAATTCTGAGACGTGATTAGGTAGCCTCTGGAGGCTGTCTACCACCGAGCTTCGCTCTATGGCTAACCGGATACTTCGATCTAGCTTTTGTCAGTAGTTTGCCTTGCGCATTCTCCATATCCGCTGCCGCACTCATTGCAGGTTTTGTAGCCTATTATGCACGAATTTTCAACACATGAATAATTCTGTCCGGGTATGCACACCTGTTCTGCAATACAGCCGCTCCAAATGCCGTTTGAGCATACTCTGGTGCCATTGCAGCTGTTGGCTGAGCAGTTCTGCACTTCTTCCTCTATGCATTCCTGTCGCTCCACTGAAACACGTTCCTGGCCTGGTTCAGCAGTTGCCCTCAACGATAATAAAAAATAACCTGAAAGAAGCACTATGGCTGCAAATACTGCTAAATGCAATTTATTCATAGCTGATTTCCACTTTATGCCTGCTGCTTTCAAAGAATCCTGCAAGCGCTTTCATGTTGAATAAGCTGCCCTCTGATTGTACAAGGTCTATTTCGCATAGTTTTACTTCTTCCTGAGGTATGCCTGCCAGCTCTGCTGCCTTATTTATTGCATCCTGCTTTCTGCCTATTGCATCAACAAGCCCTATTTCCAGAGCCTGCCTGCCTGTAAGCACCCTTCCATCAAGCACTTTCTCAAACAGTTCCATGTCTAGCTTATTGCCCCTGCTTTTCAGTATAACTGCCTTGAATTCCCCGAATATCTCCTGAATTATGTTATTGAATATCTCAGCTTCCTCTTCATCCATGCTTCTGTATGGGCTGCCTATGTCTTTGTGAGCCCCTGATTTTACTGCACTTATGTTGACCCCGAGTTTATCCATAACTCCTGACATGTCTGTTACTGTGGTTATGACTCCTATGCTTCCGGTGAGTGCATCAGGGTCTGATATTATGTAGTCAGTGCCCATCGCAATGTAATATCCGCCTGATGCTGCAACTTCCCTGAAATATGCTACCTTTGGCTTACTTACATTTTCTATTGCATCATACACTTCGTGTGTTGCAACTACGCTGCCGCCTGGTGAATTGACAACAAACAGGACAGCGCCAACGTCATCCCTCTCCTCCAAATCCTTTACCATAACGGCTATGTCCTCTGAGCCGGCTATGCCTTCACTAAAAAGCGAAGTGCCCATACCTTCAGTGACTATTTCCTGATTTATGTTGACAACTGCAACGCATTTTCCAAACAGGCTGGGGAACCCTGAAGACAGCATGAATGTGATCCCTATAAGGATCACTAATCCGAACAGAAGGACCAATACGGTGCCATACAGAAAAATTTTGTCATTAGGCTTACTTTTCATCATAACCTATCTTGGAGGTAAGCGCTTAAAAGCGTGAGCGTAGCGTGTGCACTTAATCTTTCATTCGGGCTCTTAATTGCTTAAATTCCTACTGCCTCGTAAGCACAGTTTTTTATTTATAGCTGGGCAGAATAACATATGGGGCATATGGCACTTACTAAGAGCAGGTCAGTCTTATGGTTCATCCTTCTTTTCATTGCCCTATCATTTGCTCCTTCAACACAGCAGACTCTGAAAGAAGCACTCGAGCAGTTGTCTAACCAAGTTGTCATGCCCTTGCTTGGCATGTTCCTTCTCGTGCTTGTTATCGGAGCTGCAATAATATATGCCATGGGCCAGCTCATGGGCTCTGAAACAAGGGCAAAGGCAACTCACTGGGCAACCTCGATGGCTAATGCTGCGTTGATATCAGGCATTCTCTATCTGCTTTTGACATGGCTTACCAGCTCAACCGCCCTGGCATCTGCCCTGGGCAGTGTTTTTCCTTGTGCTGCGACCGAATACATGATTCCCCACCTCGTTCCGTCGCTTCTTTTTGCTATTGCGTCAGTAATATTCTTTTATGTCATTGCCGCAGTATTCCAACATCCTCCGCTTGATGCAATCAAGCACGAGGAGCTTGCCGCGCTTCTGGTTACTATATTGCTCATTATTGGCTGGCGTTTCTTCTGCATCAGCATGACCAACGTCACGCGTGCGCTCATGTGCACAGCAGAGCCTGGTCTCTGCGCCCCTGTTGCTTCATTTGTAGGCCCGCCTGCCTTTGATACTGTTGAAACCTGCCTACCATCCTCAGCATTTGGGACACAGGCAAACCTTGCTTATTATGCACTCGAAATACTGTTCACAAAACTGAAGGACATCTACACTAACTTGTATCTCTTTGAAATATTCATAGGCTTTCTTTCAACAGTATCATTCCCTGTCGGTGCATTACTGCCTGGCCTGAGCATCATATCTATAACCTTCAATCCATTCGATGGCCTGGTGCTCCTGAGCGAGGCGCACACAGTAATCGTCGAAGCAATCGGTTACACTATGATGGTCATATTAGCGAAGCAGAACCTCATGCTTTTCGTGCGTGATGCTGTTCCTACAATACTGCTTCCTATTGGCATAATGATGCGCGCATTCCCCTGGTTCAGGACAACCGGCTCAAGCATCATCGCCATCTGCATAGTGGCTTATTTCATCTATCCTCTTGCGATACTGCTTTCAAATTACCTAATCTTTGATGTTTACAAGGCAGCGAATTTCGGCTTTAACCTTGACATAGCTGCATGGAGCAGCAGCAGCCTCACCCCTGAGGAAGTCCAGGAAAGGCTGGCTCACAGCAACGAGGAGGCACGTAAGCTTCACGAGATTTTCCAAAACGGAGAGACTCTGAGAGGTTCAGTTGAAGATACCTGCGGTTCAGGTGTCCTTGGCGTATGGTGCAGTGTGAAGAATTTTGTCACTGGGGCGTTGGAGATTGCTTCAGGCGCTATCTCTCAGCTATGGGCTATAACCAAAGTCATGTTCACGTTCGGAGGCGACATGCTTTCGATGCTATGGAGCGGACTCACACCTACTGGAGTTGTAGGTGGCATGTACAACTACCTGATAATCGAGCTTCAGGGTATATCAGAATTCCTTGTGCTGGTGATGTTCACCTCTGTGCTGGAGATAATAATAACAATAACAATGTATCGCAACATAGCCTTACTCATAGGTGGCGAAGTGGAAATTGCCGGATTGGCAAAGCTGGTTTGACATGGTATCAATTGCTTCGTATCTTCCGATAATTGGCGTCATTACGATGCTCATGCTACTTATCATGCTTATTACCTACCTGGTTTCGCGTACTCTCAAGGTTCCTGAATGGGACGCATACCTTAATATCGAGCTTTCGGAGCTGTTCAAGTCGATACTGATAATGCTGGTGGCTGTAGGCTTTTACACTACGCTCAACAGCCTTGTCGAATCAATACTCGGGGTGCCTGACGTGGGGGCAGCTGCCATAAGGTTCCTTGACCAGATGACCACTCAGGGTGTTCTTCCCGGCTTAAGGGATTCGTTTACTTTGCAGTCATGCCTTTCGATATGGAACATGTTCACAAGGCGAATTGGTGAATACGTGCTTACAGGTACCTACAAGCTTTTCCCTGGCATAGACTCAGTCCTAGGTGTTCTGAGCTCAGTGGGATTTGGCATGAGTGCAATATACGGAAGTCTCAGGTACCAAATTCTCATGCTTACGTTTGCGCGTGTTCTTGCAGTTAATTTTGCCCTTCCTGCCGGAATAATCCTCAGGTTCTTTCCACCAACACGCGAGGCAGGCTGTTTTGTAATAGCCCTCGCTCTGGGGTTCGGAATAATCTTTCCTGCAACCTATGTTATACACGCACAGGTCATGACCCAACTAGGCATTTCAGTCTATTCATCACCTAATACTGCGATACTTAGTATGTGCGGCGGCCATTTGCTTATTGCAGGCTCTGTTTTTGGAATTGCCGGCCTTGCCGGAACAATAGGCAATGCTGCGGCATCTGCAATAGGCATCGCACTTTCAGAAGTGGGCATAAATATGATTACTCCTCTGGAATTCACTTATGCACTTGATTCACTCGCTGCACTCTCGCTGCCAGGCCTTTTCATGCCTGCGTTGTCAACCGTAATTACCATGTCCTTCATAGGGGCACTTACAAAATTCCTTGTCTCAAAAGCCTGATGTTTATGAACAAAAAACTGGCATTGTCATTGGCCCTGCTGCTCATCCTTTTCGGATGTACCCAACCAACAGGCAACAGCAACCAATCGACAAGCGCTCTGCTCGCGACCTGGTCAGGAGTTGCAGCCATACTGCTTACTATAAGCCTGCTCCTGATGCTGCTGGTCTATCTTTTCGGCAACATGCTCGGAAACGAGAAAATGAAAGGATGGGCTAAGATGGAACTTTTCGAGGTAATATACTCAGTCATAATCCTTGCGTTTGCGCTTTATGCAGTTCAGGCTGCAAATGGCGTTGTGCAAGGACTGACCGCAGGCAATGATCCGTTTACGCAGTGCATCTGCAGCGAAGGATTCGTATTTGCGCAGGGCTCTGCTGGCTATGAGGGCACTGTTTACGAGGGCGTGCAGGAATGCCACATACGCCTGGCACTCTATATGCTCGACACTGTTTTCAATGAAGCAAGCGATACAAACCTGGCTATATACGCTTGGTATACCTGGAGCTCCATGATCGCAGATGCCCAGCTTACTATGGAAAACGTGTTCGAAATGGCAGGCCATTTCACGTTCACGCCCTGGAGGGGGCTTCTTGCAATGGGTAACACTATCAGGCAGGAAGTTTTCAGCAAATACGTGCTCATAATGATGGTCGCCAAATTCCAGCAAATCCTTGTAAGGTTTATAGGTACGGTGGGCTTCCCAATAATTTTTGTCATGGGCACGGTGCTGCGCTCATTCACTTTCACCCGAAAGCTCGGAGGGCTCCTGATGGCAATTGCGCTTACACTATTCTTCATCTATCCTATGTTCTATGCATTCGGTGCGCTTATAATCAACCAGATAAAGGTCCATAGCGTAACCGCTGGCGAACCAAACCCTCCATTTGCCGCAAGAATGTATGTCAGCAGTACTGTCCAGATGCTTAATGGCGAGTCCCTGGACCTGGATGCAGAGCAGCGGATAGCAAAGGACCTTACCAGGCTTAACGTTTGCGGAGGGCTGGTCAGTACAAATAAAAATCCCAAAGAAAGCCTTGAGGCAACAACCGCAGCCACCCCTCTACCCTCCATTAATATCCATAGCGAAACAGATACCTCCTCAACTGCTTTTGAAGACCGGCTAAATGCTACTTCAAAGAAGGTTGAGGAAGGGATTGGAAAAATCTCGGAAAGCAACTGGTGGGACCAGTCGGTTGCAACTGTTTTCGAATCAGGGCAGATGGTGGATATACAGGCAAGGCTGGCATTTTTCTCGGTATTTTTCGGCATTCTGGGCATTCTCGCATCTATAGCCGCAATAAAAAACCTATCAGTATTCCTTGGAGGAGACACTGAAATAGCTGGTTTGACACACCTTATATGACGGCAAGAAAAGATGAATAATATGAAAAAAATCACAATCATTATGTTGCTGATGCTTGCAATGAGCTTTGCAGACGAGCCACAGTTTGGCAGGGATGCGTCTGCCGAGTCTTCCGGCATTACGGATACTCTGGGCAAAACAAAAATTGACGGGGAAAACTGGTGGGTTTCAGGGAGCTCATCCGGAAGCAATAATGCTTTCCGTGTTCTAGATGAATTTTCATGCGCTGACCCCTGGCAAAGCACTTACGGGGTTGCCAATATGAAAAATTCCCTGCTTGCTGCATTTATAATCATATTCGCGCTGCTTATAATCTACCTCGCAGGACACTTTTTCCAGTCACCGCAGCTGCTTGCAATTGCCAAAGATGAAGGCAGGCAGCTGATCGTCCTTATGCTTGTTGTCGCAATACTTGCAGGCGTAATGGTTGCTGGAAATATGTGGTATCGACTTGATACTGCGCGCTTGCCAAATCCAGGGCTTCCTACTGGCACTACTGCTTTGTCCGGGGTGCCTGATGCTGGACTTGCATCAGCACAGGAGGCATATGACCTATATACTGCAGGGGGCACAACCCGTGACCGAGACATAACTGAAGCGGCAATGTCCTATTCCAGGCTGATGGTTTTCAAAATCAGCAATGAGATGACTGCTCTTGCTGTTTACAATGCAGTTGTCCACACTCTATATTCGTCAACCCTGTGGTTTGGCATAACCTGGCGTGCGATGTGGAATTTCAACCTTGGCCCTGCCCTTAAGCCTATAATTGATGCACTGGGCATAATAATGCAATTCCTCGGCGTGGCGCTTGGCGAGTGGGTGTTGCACATAATACTCCTCTGCTTCCTCCAGAAATGGACCTGGGGTGTTTTCTTCCCGCTTGGGCTTATACTTTACATGATTCCGCATACGCGGGGCGGAGGCGCAGCCATAATTGCCATCATATGGTCGCTTTCGCTGATATATCCTCTGATGCTGATAGCCAACTATGAGATATACAGGCTGACCTCTGCCAGCCTTGTAAGCGGCGATTATGTCGTGCGTGAGTTCATAAACAGTAGCGGAATCGGGGGCTTCGGGCTTCTGGGCCTGGTGCTGGTTTTCACAATGGGCGGGGTTATCATGCCATTCTTTGCAGGCCTGGCAATCAATGTGCTTTTCGAGCTGGTGCGCAATGCAATCTACTACATCGTGGTAATAAGCCTGCTCCTGCCATTCATAAACATCTTCATAACGCTTACTGCTGCCCGTGAGGTGGCTCTGGGCTTTGGCACAAACGTGAATTTCATGTCGTTCATGCGGTTGATATAAATGGTGACTGTCCACACTGCTGAAATCAATACACTAGTATGCGATGCGGCAAGCTCAGGGCTGAACATAGCAGGGTCGCCGTTTTCGGGATGGGTTGGTGCAGTTGCAGCTGCGTTGATGGCCTCATTAATGCTACTTCTTTTCTTCTACCTTCTTTCCCAGCTATTTCGAAATCCCCAATGGACGGGCATGGTAAAATTCGAGCTCTATGAGCTTTTGACAACACTGATACTGATAGTTGTCGTGCTTGGATTCACAGGAAGCATGTGCGGCCTTACTGTCGGTTCACTGATGCCATCAACTGACCCTGCCAAGGCGGCAATGAATATATACGAGGCAACAACAGACCATTTCACCAGCTTCTCTTCGATTTTGACAAGGGATATGACACTGAACCACATACTGAACTTCCAGCTTGACCAGTGGGCATCAGTAACAATCTACTCAAGGCCTCTTGGAGTCGGCATAGTAGCTTCGCCGCTTGCCGGGTTTGCATCGCCTTTCAAGCAGATAACCTACAACATCACATTCGCGCTCGCACTTGCCTACCTGATAAACATAGCTTTCCTTTATGTTTATGAATTTGCAATATTCGCATTCCTTAAATTCTATCTTCCAGCAGGAATAATCCTCAGGTCATTTACCCCAACGCGCCGCATAGGGGGGTCGCTTATTGCCCTGTCGATAGGATTCTTGCTTATCCTGCCCTTCACTATGTCTATAACCAATATCATGTTCCTTGACCCTACCCACGGTACGGTTACAGGGTTCATGGACCAGGCAACGAGGTTCTTCGAGGATAGCAATACCATTGACCAGTTGACGGCAACGCTGAGGAGCGTCAACACTGATTCATTTATAGACATCGTAAACGGCGGGATTTTCGGGACGCTGGGTGACATTGCGGAACGGATGGTAGGCGGTTCAATGACATTCCTGTTCCTTATGCCTACCTCTATTGTTGCGCAGGCGTTTGCGCTTGGCTATATAATGCCTGCACTCAATATACTTGTACTTATACAGACAGTAAAATCCCTGAGTAAAAGCATAGGCGAAGAAATCGACATAACCGCATTGACAAGGATGATTTGATGAGGGTACTTTGGCTTCTGATGCTGTTGGCGGGAATTGCGTTTGCGCCTACCGGGGTTGCGACCGAAATGCTGCGCGATTGGCGGGTTTATGCGATTACCGCAGCATTCATTTCCATACTCGCATCTGTCCTGCTTTTGATGCTCTCGCGACTGCTCGACCTGAGGCAGCTTGAAACTGTTTTCAAGGCAGAAATGGTATTTGCTGCTTCTACTGTGCTGTTGGTCCTAATGCTCGTAACAATGGTTGACCTGTCTGAAAACCTTCTGCTCGGAAGTGGCGGCGGCGCAGGCATTATGGGCGGAATGCTTTCTGCTGCCTATTCTTCAGGCTCTGATATCCCGCCACCTGCAACGTTCCTGCCTGATGCAAAGCTAACTGATGTAGCAATACTCTACATAACGCCAATGGCAAAATGTTCGACTGCTTTTATTCGCGTTCTTTACACCCTAAGCATTCCATCAGAAGCCATCAGTACGATGTACGAAGAGATATTCATGAGTGAGCAGGCTACTGGTGGTGGTATCAAGCCTTTAACTACAACTATCACACAGGCAACCAAGCTCCTGACCTTCTACATGCTGGTGTACTACATTCTTGTCCACACCCTGAATTTCATAAAGCACTATGCCATGTTCTTCCTCAGCATAGGAGTGGTCCTGAGGGCATTTCCGCCCACGCGCGGCGCAGGTGCATACCTTATAGCAATTTCACTCGGCCTTTATTTCGTGTTCCCATTCACATTCATATTCATGAGCGCGCTATCGTCAACGCAGATGCAGGGGCTTGTTGATGTTGATCTGTCCGCGCCTGTGCGAGGCGAGAGCTTTGTGTGCAACCTGCCTGAAGATGTATTGGGCATAACTGCTCCTCAGTCCTGCGGTGTCCAGCACAGGGCTTCTGTCAAAGAGGCTGAGAACTGGCTTGATGCTTATGGGTCTGACTACCGCAATTTTCTTGATGTTTTATTCAAAGGCAACTTTTTGGGTTCGCTCACTGCCAACATCTGTTTCATACCGCTTATCGCAATGGTGGCTGTAATCAGCTTTGTCATTTCCACAACAGGCCTTTTCGGAGGCAGCATACCTGAAATAGGAAGGGGATTAGTCAAATTGATTTAGAGGCCAACCAGAGGGGGCAGCATCCAGCGGCCTTTGGCCGCTGCCTCTCCAAGAGCTTTGCTCTTGAAGACCCCTCTAGTTTCCAGTGACCTGTGATCACTGTCTCTCCAACTCTCCGAGTTGAAGATCCCTTGGTCTCCTGACACCCCCACGAAGTGCTTGGTTATCCTAATATTTAAAAATTTCTGATACTGATTTTTATGATGTCAAAATATTCCTATACCTATGCGATTATTTTTCTTTTAGTAGGTTTAGTTTTTCTTATCAGTCCGTTCTTGCCGTCAGAAATGGATTTATTTACTATCATCGCTAATGATATTTATGAAATTTCATCAAAAGATTCTACAATGGCCAACATATACCTGAATAACAAGTTGTCATTCCAAGTATTTGGCATATGTTTGGATCTTATATCTATTTTTCTATTCCTAAAAAAAGATTCTAGATATTGATGCTTCATCACACTATCCCAAACCGACCTATCTTAACATTAATAAGCCTATTTTTCGTTTGCTTATTTATGATGAGAAAATTCGTGATAGACACGAGCCTATTTGTAAATCCTTATGCGCGCGAGGCATTCGGCAAAACCCCTGACAAGGCAGTTGCCGCATTCATAAAAAAGATAAAGCGAAAAAAAGCCGAATTCTACATGCCTCCATCGGTTCTAAGGGAGCTGAGGAATTTCATAACGGAAAAGCGTGCAGATGAGCTTGAGCTGCACATAAAGAAAAGGGCGCCTGACCTTTATGTTCCATTGCCTGCAGCCATACTCTATGCGTTCGTGGAAGATGTGCGTAGAAGAATGAACAAAGGCCTCAGGCTTGCTGAGAAATTTGCCGCAGATAACCATCCGAATAACGATGCTAAAGTTGGCAAATTACGGGAGAAATACCGTGATGCAGTACGAGCTGGCATTGTTGACAGCAAAGAGGATTTCGAGCTTATACTGCTGGCAAAGGAGCTCGATGCCGCACTTGTATCAGAAGACGAAGGGATAATCGAATATGCCAATAAAGTCGGCTGCGAATGGATACACGCATCAAAAATGGCAAAGGTTTTGGCAACGTTGAAATAGCCTTCGGGTTCGCAGTCAAAATCAGTCCACTAGTTCCTTTCCGCCCAGATAGTCGCGTAGCATCCTGTCTGTTTTTTTGTATATCTTCCTGAACCTGATTCTTGTTACGCCTCGCTGTTTGCGCATGTAAAGCACTTCGAGCTTAACCTCTTTGCTCATGTGCTTTGCAATCCTGTTCCATATTGTATTATCTATAACTGTTATTTCGAATTCCTCAGAAGCCCTATGTATGCCTTTTTCTGATTTAACTGCTTCAATCAGGCCTGCATAAACTGCCTTTCCGAGTTCTGTATAATATTTCTTCTCCGGCAGGCCATAATCAGCTATTGAAATAGCTGAGCGGAATACTCTCTGCAATAAAAACCCTGAGGGCATGTCAAACAACATTGCTGCGTTTTGGGCAAGGTCATCTATGTCTGCTGATGGCACAACGAACTTTACGATTTTTTTCCTGTCAGCTGATTTTAGCACCATTCCTTCTTTCTTGCCTTTAATCAACTGAGGCACAAATGCTTCAGCCTCCTTTGCCTTGTTGCATTTTCCAAGCACTGGCACCGATAACAGGCCATACTTTTTCAGCACTGCATACTTTTGTTCACAGGGAAGCAGATTGCCATTATCGTCATAACTATCATAGATAAACAGCTTTACATCGAATTTTTTTGTCGGTTTTGTATAAGGCGTGTTGCCTATCATCTCGCCGCAAAGGGTGTGCCTGGGATAACCTGAGAAAAATTGCTGAACCTGTTTTGTCCTGACCTTTTCAGTTGCAAACAGGTCTAAAAAGCCGCCTCTGCTTAATGCATAAATGCCTCTTTCGGTAAGTACAATACGCACGTTAAATCCGTCAATCTTTTCTTCAGCATAAAACTGCCCATTGCTAATATTTCTCGGAATGCCCGTCGAAAGCCTGAAAATACGCGGTATGTGCTGATAGCCCCATACCACCCTATCTCCGATAAGTACGGTGCCTCTGGGTATTTTACCTGCATCCTCACGAAACCTGGAATAGTGCAGTTCCTCATCATGCTCAATAAGCTTTCCTGCTTTGGCTGCCTTGCCTATTACCACGTCATCGAGCATGGGCAAATATCCAAGAAGACATTAAAAAACTATAATATGTTATAAAAGAGGTTCTAAAGAGTATGTTTAAAAATGCTATCTGCCAATGTTCTATAAGGTGATTATTAATGAAAAGATTATGTTCAGTTAGGCCCAGCTCAGTCCAGCAATCTGCAAGGCCATCAAGTTTCAGGAATGCTGCATTGGCAGTTGCCAGCTTATTGGGCGTAGGATGTGCTTCAGAAGCAGCAGTCCAAAAACCTCTGGCAGGCATACCTGATTACAAGATAGTGTCTCTGCTAGAACAACATGGTGGTACCACCCAAAGGAGTATCCCAGGAATTCCTGCAGACGTATTGATGCCAAGAGGGCCTGAAGAGGCGCCAATAGTTTTGCCCGGAACTCCTGAAATTATCGAGACCACAACCCGTGTCATAAGCTCTAGAGACTGGAATTCATGTATTGTTGACAGTGGTGCCCTCTATGGGTTTTCACTAGTGACCCAGGAAGTAGTTGGTATCGATTCCTATCATACTTCTACTGGAAACACCGTTCAAGTGGAGGTTGTTGAAACAACCTTCCTTAGGGATGGCGATGTATTTAGGGGGAACAGATATTCACTGAAGCCTGTTTATCTTATAACCGGCCAGGTAGTTATGGGTGTATGGACTGCACCTGTTGAGCGCCCTGATGAGCTCAGCGGACCAAAGCTTTTCGAATGCCCTTCACCAGCTGTTCAGCCTGCAGTTACTGTCGCACCTGCCTCAAATACTCCTAGCAAGATGACCGTAAACACACTTGGAAAATAGGCATATTCATGTAATCCAGCGGCTGATGCTCCTAAGCATTACGACGCTTCACCATGGCACTTTTTTCATGCCTAGCCTATTTGCTATGATATTGGTCAGCGGGTGTAAGATCAAAGTAAGGCCAAAAAGAAACGCAATCATTTCTATCGAATATGCTCCTGCCAGCGTGAATGGGTAAGCTAATAACAACGCTATCACAAGGAAAAGAACCGAATCAAGCAAAAATGGCTTGCCAGGGGCAATCTCTAATCTACGTTTTATGAAACTGCCTAGCGAATCGCCGAACATTGTGCCAAATGCAAGCATGAACGATGCCATGAACTGCTCCTTAGGCGATGCAAAAAATGGAAGCGGATAAAGAAAAACCATTATTGCGCCTGCCAAAGTGCCTGCAGCAACCCCTGCTATAAATCCGCGCACTGTTTTGCTTGAGCCCAAAAGCCTTTTTCCATCAGATGATTTAGCGCCAAAATCAAGCGCCCTTCCGCCTCCGAGCAAAACAGGGATCGAGTTCGAGAGATAACTTGGCAATATGAAAACAAGTATCTGTATTACGTCAAACACGTAAATAAATTAGTTTCCAAGCGCTTAAAAATCATGACCTTGCCTATTTCCGGTTGCCCTGGGACTTACAACCGCCCAGGGTGCGCGGAAGCCTGGATTTTCAAATCTGGGAGCGCACATTCCATGGGCTTGCACCTTCGCAATGCGCAGCTTCCCGATTGTTCGACGCATCGAACAATGGGCATCTTGTCGCGCGCTGCGACAAGCTTGCCGCCTGAAGCCCTGCGCTTCCTCTGAAAGCCAACTGCCAGCCCAGGGCTTCAGCCCTGGGTGGTTGACTATAAAAAAGCTTCTTTACTGATTAATCAGCATCTGTGATATTTATGTCGAAGAATATTGATGAAAAATGGCAGCAGAAATGGTTCGGGCAGAAAGTGTTCGAGCCGGAGCATTCAGAAAAGAAGAAGTTTTTTTTCACAATACCCTATCCATACGTTTCAGGCACGCTGCATGTAGGCCATGGCAGGACGTATACCAATGGCGATATATTGGCCAGGTTCAAGCGGATGCGTGGCTTTAACGTGTTATGGCCAATGGCCTTTCACATAACAGGAACTCCTGTACTGGCTATTAGCTCCAAAATCGCAGCAGGCGATGAAAAAACCATCTCGCTTTACCACGACTATGTGGGCATATACGAGAAAGACTCTGCAAAAGTGGGCGAAATCGTTAAAAGCTTTGTAGAACCGTGGAACATCGTAAAGTATTTTGCCTCAAAGCTGATAAACGATTTCAAGAGCATAGGTTTTTCACTCGACCTATCCAGGCAATTTACTACCGGAGACCTGGAGTATAACCAGTTCGTAGAATGGCAGTTCAGGAAATACAAACAGAAAGGCTATCTGAAGCAGGGAAGCTATCCGATTCTATACTGTCCAAAGGACGAAAATGCTGTAGGCGAAGACGATATCCAAGATGCTGATACCAATTCCGTATCAGAACAGGAATTCGTTTGGGGCAAATTCCGGCTCAATGGCTCAGACCTTATCCTTATGGCAGGAACAACCAGGCCGGATGCATTCTATGGCCAGACGCATCTATGGGTAGACCCAAATGCAACCTATCCCATCGTGCAGGTAGGCAATGAAAAGTGGGTCGTTGGGCGTGAAGCATTTGAAAAAATAAAATACCACTATCCTCAGCATAAACCTAAAATAATAGGCGAAATATCATCCAAAGAGCTCATGGGGAAATGGGTGAGGGGGCCTATAGTTGATTACGATATTTACATCGTGCCTGGCTGGTTTATCCACGCTAATGTCGGTTCAGGCATTGTTTATTCCGCACTCGAAGACCCTGTTGACCTGTTCGAACTGAAAAAAATACATGATAACATGGACCTTATAAGGCAATACCATTTGGATGAAAAGATTATAGAAAAACTTAAGCCTGTCTCAATAATTGAAGTTCCTGGAATGGGCCCTAATCTTGGCGAAGAAATAGGCAAGGAATTTCACGTCAAGTCTGCAGATGACCGTGCTAATATAGATGCCGCAAAAGGCGAACTCAACAAGCGCGTATTCAGGAAAGGCATAATGAAAAGCAACTGCGGTGAATGCGCTGGCATGTCTGTTCCAGAAGCACAGAAATACTTGATTAAAACCCTTGTTGAAAAAAATGACGCTGCAATGTTTTACGAACCTTCCCGAGAAGCTTATTGCAGGTGCGGGGCAAAAGTCATTGTAGCGATATTGAATGACCAGTGGTTCATAGATTTCAATTCTCCTGGATGGAAAGAGCTTGCGACCCGATGCTTAAGTGAGATGAAAATATTTCCTGAGGTTTATCGGAAGCATTTTGAGGACACCTTCAACTGGCTGGACAAAAGGCCTGCAGTAAGAAAGCGTGGCCTGGGCACGAAATTGCCGTTTGACCAGAGCTGGATCATAGAGTCTTTAAGTGATTCCACCATCTACATGGCATTTTATACTGTCATAAAGAAAATACGCGAGTTGAAAATGGCTCCGGAAGAGCTGACTGAAGAATTTTTCGATTATGTGTTTTCTGGGAAAGGGAAAGGCAGGAAAGAATGGGCCTCGGTGCGCAAGGAATTTGAGTATTGGTATCCCAACAACCTCAGGCACACTGCAATTGCGCATATTACCAACCACCTGAGCTTCATGATTTTTGCTCACACTGCTGTATTTGATAAAAAACACTGGCCTGGAGGCTTCAGCCTGAATGAGATGCTCATCAGCGAAGGCAAGAAGATGAGCAAGAGCAAAGGCAACGTAGTAATGCTGAATGAGATTTCACGTACATACGGTGCAGATGCTTTCAGGATGTATGTTTCATCTGCAGCTGATTTCAGCAGCGTTCTTGATTTCAGGCGGGCGGATGCTGCAAATGCCAAAAAACACGTAGAGCGGTTTTATGAGCTGGCGTCGAATGCTGTAGCGCTATTGGAAAAAGGAGGCAAAAAGAGAAAAAGCCACCTGACTAAATGGATAATAAGCTCATTCGAGCGCAAAGCCTCAGAAAGCACTGAGTTGCTTGAGAAATTCGAGGTTCGTGATTACATACTGTGCTCGTTCTACAAGCTCATGAATGATGTGGAGTATTTCTGGAAGAAATCAGACGATGAGGAAAAGCGTGAGGCAATGGGCCATATGCTCGACCGCTGGATAAGAATGCTAGCGCCAGTAATGCCCCATATCTGCGAAGAGCTTTGGGAGAAACTCGGAAAAAAAGGCTTTGTTTCACTTTCAGAATGGCCTAATGCTGACGAATCGCTGATTGATGCTGCTGCAGAAAGCGGAGAAGCTCTAGTGCAGTCGATAGTGCAGGATACAGGTAAAATATCCGCACTGCTCGGCAAAAAACCCTCCATTATTTATCTCTACACTGCTGCTCCATGGAAATACGCCCTGCATACGCTTGCGCGCATGGAAAAGGATTTTAGTGCAATAATGAAACAAGCGTCAGCCCATCCTATATTGAAGCATCACATGGCTGATGTGCCGCGCATAATCAAGTCGTTTGGCAAGCACATCAACAACCTTCCTGAAGTCATGGCACTCAAAGATGAGTCTGCCGTTCTTGTAGAAGCCCAGGAATTCCTTTCAAAGGAACTTGGTTGCGTTGTGCATGTTCTGGCAGAAGGTCAAGATTCAAAGCATCCAAAGGCAAAGCAGGCAATGCCTGGGAAGCCGGCACTGGTGCTGGAATAATTTAAGCTTAACTGGTATTCACTGTAGTGATTTAATGTCCGGAGGCAACCTAAAAGATATCCTGGGAAAAAAAATCCCCAAATCAAAGTTGCCTTATATCCCGCATTCATTCGACCTGATTGGCAGCATTGCCCTGGTCGAAATGAAGCCTGAAATACTGAAATACCAGAAGCACGTTGCAGCTGCAATAATGCAGCTTCACAAGCCTGTTACCACCGTGCTGAAAAAGGCAAGCAGCATGGGCGGCGAATTCCGGGTCAGAAAAGTCAAATGGGTGGCTGGCAAAAGAACCACTATGGCCTTATACAAGGAGCACGGCTGCCTTATGGGGCTGGATGTTGCCAAATCATATTTTTCAGTGCGCCTTAGCAATGAGCGCAAGTACATTTCAGAGCAGGTGCGATCTGGAGAGAATGTCATGGTTTTTTTCGCAGGTGTCGGGCCTTTTGCGCTGGTCATTGCAAAACAACACAAAGATGCTAAGGTA
Source organism: Microcaldota archaeon (assembly GCA_964495395.1). GTDB lineage: Archaea > Micrarchaeota > Micrarchaeia > Anstonellales > Bilamarchaeaceae > DATDYG01. Next base: position 65 of record CAZBWC010000009.1, on the reverse strand, counting down.
GTTGGCATTGAGCTGAATCCTGATGCTGCTGAATCGTTTGGGCAGAACATATTGCTTAACCGGTT
>CAZBWC010000008.1:15771-17415 GCA_964495395.1 Microcaldota archaeon | reverse complement strand
GGCTGCGGCAACTTGGGCAAGAATAGCATAGCAGACCACAAATACAAAATACTCTGGCGCCTCCACTGGCCGGCGTGGAAGCAGATACTTGGAACCAGCATAGAGGGCGCAGGAGTTGACCATAATACTAAAGGCGGAAGCGAGGATACGTGTAAGGCTATTACTTTAGAGCTGATGAAGAGAGAGTACCACATACCGTATAGATACGGATTCATACTTCTCGAAGGAAAGAAATATTCCAAGAGCAAGGGGCTTGGTATGGGCGTAAGCGAGCTTCTTAAGCTGGTTCCGCCTGAAATAATGAAATATATTCTGCTGAGGCCAGATTTAGAGGAGAACATAGACATAAATCCGACTCAGGATAACATGCTCAAGGTCATAGAGGATTTCCAGAATGCCGGAGAGCTTTATAGCCAGGACTTGGAAAAACTTAACAGGTCAGACAGAAAAAAGGCAATAGCATTTTCGCTGTCAACTGACAGGGCGCATTGGAAAGCCCCTTTTCTTGACATGCTGCTCTATTATCAGATTTACCAGGACTGGAATGAGGTCAGTAGGATGCTTAAAGATAGTGAAGGCCCTGCTTATTTGAAACCATATATCGAGGAATGGATCAAGAAGGAATTCATACCTGAGGATTACAGGTTCAAATATGCGCCTGAGAAAGCATCAGAAAAAGTTAAAGAGTTCATAGAGAAGCTTGATGGAAGCATGGATGCACTTGCCGTACACAATGCCGTTTTCGATTTCGCAACTTCAAACAGCATGCAACCAAAGGAACTTTTTGCTGCGCTTTATAAGCTTCTTATAGGGAAGGAAAGAGGCCCGAGACTGGGCAAACTGATACATGCACTCGGAGTGAGCAGAGTAAAAAGGGATGTTTTGTAGGGAACGCAATGCTCAAAATAATTTCATGGGATGACGAACCGGACAAGGCATTAGCCGAAGCATGCACAACCATCCTCAAAGGAGGCGTGCTCATCTACCCAACCGACACGCTCTATGGTATAGGCGGAAATGCAGAAAATGCAGCAGTGGTAAAAAGGATACGCAACATCAAGAAACGCGACACTAAGCCGTTATCAGTAATGATGGCAGATATCCAGATGATAAAAAAATATTGCGAATTGGGCAAAGAGCAAGAGCAGATTCTTGAAAAATACCTGCCAGGTCCTTATACGTTCATACTCAAAACAAGGAAAATAATAGCTGCAAGCGCAACTGGAACATTGGGAGTTAGAATACCTGATTCTGAATTTACCAAACGGCTTTGCTCCAAGGCCAATGTGACAATAATAATCACCAGCGTCAACATAAGCGGAGAAAAACCAGCAGAAGCCATTGGCGACATTGAAGATGAAATAAAAAATGCGGTTGACCTGATAATAGAAACTAAGGAAAAAACTCTAGGCGGTTACACTGTAGTAGATTTAGTAAACAAAAAAATACTCAGGCAGGGAGCGGGCAGGGTCTCGTTCAGATAATGGATGGAGAATTTTGGATAGGATATAAAGTTTAATAAAGCTAAAGCTTGAGGTATTTTTAGGTGATGGTTATGGCTGAACTTCGAAGAAGCATAAAATGTTCAAGTTGCGGAAATGAGGCATTGTTCAATATGAGCACTGACATGACAGTAAATGAACT
>CAZBWC010000008.1:12649-15761 GCA_964495395.1 Microcaldota archaeon | reverse complement strand
TGCAGTTCTACGGCAAATGCGGCCAATGCAGCAGCTCTATGCAGATTACGTTCAGTATGGTTGATTCGCTTGGCCAGGGCATGGGTACAAGCTCTTCAAGTTCAACAAGCCAGAGCGAGAGCAGCGGGGGTATGGTAAACCTTGACGACACCATTTTCGAACCGGAAATACCGAGCTCGGCATTGAAAGACCTTATTGAAGAATAGAGAGTAATTCTGCAAGGCTGTCAATAACAAACTCAGGCTGCCCTTTTTTTGGCAGTTTTTTTATCTCTTTTTTCGTGGCAATTCCAGTAAGCACAATAGCACATTTAATGCCCATTTTCTTAGCCATCCCGAGGTCTGACTCAAGGCTATCCCCGACAATCAATACTTCGTTTTTCTTCAGCCCGTGCTCGCGCAATATCATTTCAGCCAGATGAGGCTCAGGCTTGCCTATCAGAAACGGCTTTCTGGATGAACCATATTCCAGGAATGCAACAAGAGTACCACTCCCAGGCAGCATTCCCTTATCAGTAGGATACATGTGGTCAACATTAGTAGCTATGAATTCAGCGTTATTGACAACCAAAGCCCTAAATGCCTTAAGCAGCTTGTCATAGGTTATTTTAGTGTCAAGGCCCACTGCAACAATATCGGCATCCTGTCCATCCGTCATTTTGATGCCCAATAGCGCAAGCTCTTCCTGAAGCCCGCCTTCGCTTACAGGATATACTTTGGCATCAGGATGCTTTTGTTTGATGTATAATGCAGTTGCATAAGCAGTATTGTATACTTCGCCCGGAGAGCATGGAATGCCCATGCGATTGAGCTTTTCAGCCATCTGCTTCCGGGTACGCATGCTTGCATTTGAGAGGAAGAATATTTTTACGCCATTCTGGCGCAGCCCAGCCACTGCCTCAGGCACGCCTTTGATTACTTCGTTACCGCGATAAACAGTACCATCAAGGTCTAGGATGATTGTTTTGAGCATGAGTTAAGAGTGGCAAACGCGATAATAAAAACATATTTGTTAGCAGAGGGTTGCAGCAGCCTCAAAACCGCCTTATTGCGGAACGACAGTTTGGCCATTACGCTTGACAAATACCTGCCATGGGATTATGCCTACGCCATTGTTTTCAAAACAATTTGATAGGGCAATTATTGCGTGCTTCATAGCTTCAGTTATTTGTTCTGGACCGTCACTTAGATAGGCTTCAGCGCATGCCGCTGCGAGCATTCTTCCAAATACCGTTGGCTCTGCACCGTGCATAATCTGCTCTTTGAATGCTTCATCAACGGCATTTATTCTTTCGCTAGATGGCAGGTCGGTATTTTTGATGGCCGTAATCAGCCCGATTTGCTTTTCGCTAACCGCGTATTTCTGTATAAACGAACTAGCCCTCATGGCCCACGGTTTCCGGTCTGCTTGTGGATCAGCTTTGAATATGCCTTTTGCCCCGACCTTTGTCACGATATTAGAATCAATCATTACAGCCATGTTTAGCACCTATCCTAATTTTGTTTTAACTGTAACTGTGTGTAACTGTCCACCTATTTATATTTTATGACATAAAAAGCATATTTATAAATACTTTTGACAGATATATGCTAAATATGGCAGATATACCTTTTGAAACTTGGAAAATAATAGAGAAGGAGCCAAGCATCCAGCTATGCCTCCAGCAGAGACTAATCAATATGCGCGCACTTGCTAGATACATAGCAAAAAGGCTTGCAGAAAATGGAATAGACAGTACAGAGGATGCCATAATAAGCGCTATCAGGCGTTACCCTAAGGACAATAAATTCAAAAACAGGTTTGAACATGCGAAAAAAATTATCTCGCAGTCAACCATTTCAACCCGAAGCCACATAGTCAACATATCACTAGCCAAAGGTAAAGAGGCACAGGATGCGGTTGCAGAGCTTTTTTCAATAATTAATTTCGAACGTGGCGAAATGCTGCGCCTTCTTGAAGGTGAGGAGGCGATAAAGATAATCATAGACCAAAAAAACCTTCAGAAGGCGCTTAAAATAGTCCCTAAGAGCGCACTGATCAAAGTTCATGAGAACCTTGCCGAGATAAATATGCACCTCCACCCAGAGGCAGTCAATACGCCAGGCATAATCCTTGTGCTGACGACAGAACTGATGTTGAACAATTTGAATATTTACGAATTGATGAGCTGCGTACCTGAAATGCTTATTTTCGTAGAGGAAAGAGACCTGCTAAAGGCTTACCAGCTGCTGTTTGAAATGTGCCATGAAAAGAGTTAAATAACGAACAAGGCAACTGATAATTATGAAAGTCGCGGTGCTGTATTCAGGGGGCAAGGACAGTAATTTCGCCTTGTTCTGGACCCTTACGCAAGGGTTCGAACCAGTACTGATAACCGTAAAGCCTGAAAAATACTCGATGATGTTTCACCACCCCAATATAGAGAAAACGGCATTGCAGGCAAGCGCATTAGGCATAAAACAGCATTTCCTTGAAACTGACGATAAACATTGGCACACAAAGCTCAAAGCACTGCTCAAAAAGCTAAGTGTTGAGGGCATAGCAGCAGGAGCAATTGCAAGCGAATACCAGCGCAGGAGAATAGAGCGTCTTGGAGAAGAGCTCAGCATCCCGACATATGCGCCGCTGTGGCATAAAGAAGGCGAACTGATGCAGGAAATGCTCAAATATTTCGACGCGTGCATAATTGCCGTTGCAGCAGAAGGATTAGGCAAAGAATGGTTAGGAAAAAAATTCAGCGAGCTGGTAAGGGCCAATGTGCCAAATATCCACCCGTTTTTAGAAGGTGGTGAAGGGGAAACCTATGTTGTGAATGCCCCTTTTTTCAGGAGTAAAATAAAAATCAAAAAATGGAAGAAAAAATGGGACGGAATAAGGGGGGAGGCCGAATTAGAAGCGTAGCCCCATGATACTACAATATAAGGTCAATTTTTTTGCCGCTCTGCAAAAGCCAAACTCCCGGCTTATCAATTATTTTTCCGATAGTGTAACTTTTAACTCCGTGCATTTTCATGAAGGCATGAGCTTTCTGCTCGCTATCTTTTGAAACCACAAGCACAAAGCCTATGCCGCAATTAAACGTCGTATACATGTGCTTTATGTCCTGCACTGA
>CAZBWC010000008.1:2256-12639 GCA_964495395.1 Microcaldota archaeon | reverse complement strand
TTCAGTAAATACAGCAGGCATAACAGGCATTGAATCAAGCATGAAACCAACGTTTTTATTCAGACGGGTCAGCTTGGAAAATGCACCACCAGTTATGTGGGCCAGGCCATGTACAGCATTACCTGCATCGCTTTGCAATAATGCCAGCACAGGCTTCATGTATATGCGAGTAGGCTCGAGCAATTCAGTGCCCCATTTTTTTGCATTAAGCACTTTGCGTGCCAACGTAAAACCATTTGAGTGAAGGCCGCTGCTCTCCAGGCCAATGAGCACGTCGCCAGGCATACATGCCTCGCCGGTTATAGGCTCTCCGCGTAGTTTGCCAACAATGGTAAAGGTAAGGTCGAAGGTTTTCTCATTTTTCAGAAGCTCAGGCACAATGGCAGTTTCGCCGCCTATTATGGCGCATCTGCTATCCTCAGCACCCTTAACAAGGCCTTCCATAAGCGCTTCCACCAGGGCAGAATCCTCTTTTGCAATCGCAATATAATCAACCCCAACAAGAGGCTCTGCTCCGAGACATAGGATATCGTTCACATTCATGGCAATTGCATCAATGCCCACGGTGTCATACTTGCCGAGTTCCTGGGCCACTAGCACTTTTGTGCCAACGCCATCGCAATGTATCACGAGCTTTTCGCCTGCTGTTTCGAAAACCCCGCCATAATGGCCGAATATAGGCAGTGCTTTTGCACTAGACAATGCAAAGGTCCCTTTGATTTTGTCCCATATGGTTCCCTGAATACCTTTGACTTTCTTCACATCAACAGGATATTTCATATGGTTATTTCAAAGACAAGCACTTAAAGATTATCTACATAGACATGGACGGGATTGAAAAATGCTAAAAATAACCAATGCGAGGGTGTATTCAGGTGGAGAATTTATCGACAAAGACGTCTTCATTGAAGCTAGCGAGATAGTGGCAATTGGTAGCTCAGGCAAACAAGCTGATGAGACCATTGATGCCAATGGCCAGTGGTTGCTTCCAGGACTGATTGACACACACGTTCACATGAGAGAGCCAGGAACAACTCACAAGGAAGATTTCCTCACAGGCAGCAAAGCCGCTTTAGCAGGACGATTTACGACTGTAATTGACATGCCGAACAATCCGAAGCCAACCACCACGCTTGCAGCTCTCAAAGAAAAACAACAGCTTGCAAAAAAAGCAAAGTGCGAAGTTTTTTTTCACTTCGGTGCCGACAAGGACAATTTCGAAGAGGTAAAAAAAGCCAGACCGAATTCAATGAAGCTTTATTTTAGCGAAACTACAGGCAACATAATGCGTAACGATCCAAAGAGTGTTGAAAGGCATTTTCAGAATTTCGATAATGACAAACCAATTGTGGTGCATGCAGAAGGCAACCGGCTCGAAGTTGCAATTAAACTCGCAAAAAAGTACGAACATAAAGTTCATCTGGCACATGCGCCTACTGCTGACGCAGTTACATTTGCAAAAAGCTGGAGCAAATGCACTGTGGAAATCACCCCGCATCACCTTTTTCTGTCATCAAGGTTCAGGACTGAAAACCCAGGAACAGGCGCAGTAAAGCCTCCACTGCAACCTGATAGTTCAAGAAAAAAGCTTTGGAACGTACTTGAACAGGTTGATACGATAGGAAGCGACCATGCACCTCATACGCTAGATGAAAAAGCCAAGGGCGCATATGGATTCCCTGGACTGGAAACGACTTTCGGGTTGATGCTGAATGCCTATTATGAAAAAAAGGTCAGATTCCAGTGGCTCATGCAAAGGCTTGCTGAGAATCCGGCAAAGATATTCAATTTGGGCAAGCGAGGCGAAATAAAAACAGGCAATGTGGCAAACATGGTTCTGTTTGACCCAAAAAAAGAATGGGTCGTTATAGGCGAAGAGCTGGAAACAAAATGCAAATGGAGCCCTTATGAGGGTCGGAAGCTTAGGGGAAGAACAACTTACGCAATAGTTAATGGAAAAATGGTTTATGAGAATTCCGAATGGCCATAAGGTCAAGCAGCAGTAGACAGCATTTTTGCGTATTCTACATCCTTTGATTTCTTAAGAGCTTTGAAAAATTCTACAATTACGCCGCCCTTGCCATGCACTATGAACAGTTCCATACATTTCCCATGCAGATTATTGTGTATCTGAGTAGTGACTATGTCATTGAACTGATGGCGGATTCTTGAGATTTCTGAATCATGGCCTTGAACGTGGGTAACTGCAATTATTGCATCCATATGGCCTTTGATCTTTTCAATGTCTTCTACTTCGTTAAGAAGAAGCTGCAATGCAGCACGTATAAGCTCAGAACGATTCTTGAATTCAAATTTACCTTCTATCTTATCCATCAGGCCCAGGGTTTGTGCATTCAGGGAAAAGCTCACTATTTTTGCCATGATATCACATCGCTTAATAACTGTACGGGTATTGTATGCATAAAGTTAATAACTTCCATACAAAGGTTTATTAACATTTTCAAGAACATGAAAAGCATGACGCTCGAACTGATAATAGTTGCAACCGCACTAATAAGCCTGTGCTCGGTAGTAGGCATATTCATAATCAACCTCAAGAAGAGTATGACAAATGAACTATTTTTCATATTAATAGCGTTTGCAACAGGCACGCTATTAGGTGCAGCATTCCTTGACCTTTTGCCAGAGGCACTTGAAATGGCAGAGGCATCCAGAGTGCTTCTGTACGCACTTGCAGGCATGATGATTTTTTATGTCATTGAAAAAACGATACATTGGCACCATGGACAGCATGGCGGTAAACAAGCTGAACATAATCACAAGCCGGTTGCGTATGTCGTATTAGTTGGAGACGGATTGCATAATTTTTTTGACGGAATTGCAATTGCAGCAAGTTTCCTTACAAATATCGAGCTAGGCATAACAACCACGATTGCAGTCATAGCACACGAGATCCCACAGGAGATAGGCGATTATAGCCTGCTAATTTATAGCGGATTTTCCAAGGCTAAAGCGCTCCTGTTTAACTTCATAAGCGCGTTGGCAGCAGTTGCAGGAGCAGTGGGGTTCTATTATTTCGCAGGCATTTTCGAGAACCTGCAGGTCATAGGCCTTTCGGTAACCGCAGGCGCATTCATATATGCAACAGGGGTTGACCTCCTTCCCGAGCTGCATAAGGAAATGAGTGCTAAGAAATCAGTGATTCAGTTATTTGCAATACTTATTGGCATTGGCCTCATATGGCTGGTTGCGACATATTTGGAATAATATCTGAGATACAATTCAAATTTATAGGTGTGTTATTTTATGAGCCCATCCGTCTCCTTTAAGCTGAAACGCAAATTCATGTTCTGCACTGCCTGGGATGAAGCACCTTTAAGCAAATTATCTATAGCACTCACAATAATTGCATTGCCGCCCGAAGCAGTAATTCCCCCGATTTCGCAATACGGAGTTTTTTTCACGCTATTGAATGTCGGAATGCCGTTAACAAGTTTAACGAATGGTTTGCCTTTGTAGAATTGTAAATAGTGTTTGGCCAAATCGTCCGAATCCTTGAGTTCAGCAGGCAGGCCGAATGCATGAACGGTTGCAATAAGCCCCCTAAAAGCATTGACAACATGCGGTGCGAATGTGAATGGAACTGAAACGAATTTGCCTATTTCTGGTTTTTGGTAGTGCGCATCCAATGAATAGGGGATGAGATTTTCCTCAAATTCGTATTTTTTGCTTTTGCCGCCTCCTGAATAGCCGCTCTTGCAATCGAATGCCAGTGAAGCAGGCTTGAAGCCAAGCAGCGGAAGTGCGGCCAGCAGGCACGCGGTTGCATAGCATCCTGGATTCGCTATCCTGTCAGCTTCGCGTATTTGTACAGCATTCATTTCTGGAAGGCCATAGATGTAGCCGTCACTGAAGCGATGGGCAGGGCTCAGGTCAATAACAACACCCTTGATTTTTGGCGCAATGGCAGCAGCTTCTTCTTTTGGAAGTGAGAGGAAAACAACGTCTGCTTTATTGATTTCGGATAGGCTTGGATCAGAATAGACCATCTCAGCAGAGGAGTCTGGATAAAATTCCCTGATCAACTTGCCTTTGTTGCTTTTGCTTTGTGCAAACTTTAGTTCAACCTTTGGATGAGCTGAAAGAATGTTGGCGAGTTCATTACCGCTGTAACCTGAAGCCCCAAGTATCCCTGCGCTTATCATGATAGAACCTCTTTGATTGCCTCAAGGAACTCGTCAGTTTCGCTGCCGCTTAATATCAACGGAGGGGTAAGACGAATGGTATAGTTGTGGACAATGCTCACAAGCACACCCTTATCTCGTAGAAGTTCAAGCTGTTCCTTGGCTGCCTGTTTCATCTCTATCCCGATTAAAAGACCTTTTCCGCGCACTGCACGAATCTTGCTTCCGCCGCTTTTGCCCATCTCGCCAAGTGCACGCATGATTTTGTTTCCTTGTTTGACTGCGTTAGGCATTAAATCGCCATTACTGATTGTCTCGACAACTTTCGCAGCCACACCAGCGCAAAATGAGTTCCCGCCAAATGTAGATGCATGATCCCCAGGTGTAAAATCGAGTCCGCGCGCAATGGTAGCCCCTATAGGCAATCCGTTAGCAAGGCCTTTGGCAGTAGTGACAATATGAGGCGTTATACCATGATTAAGATATTCAAAGTATTTGCCAGTGCGCCCATTTCCCGTTTGTACTTCGTCAAGAATAAGCAGAACACCTTTTTGTTCGCATAGTTCAAGCAGTTGTTTCAGATAATCTTCAGCCGGAACAATTACGCCTGCTTCCCCCTGTATAGGCTCAATTACCACTGCAGCGGTTTGTGGCGTCATGGCAGAGGCCATTGCATCCATATCACCGTATTTTACGAACTTGAAACCAGGGACCAGTGGCTTGAATTTGGACCGGTATTTTTCGTCATAAGTTGCAGAGAGGCTGCCAAACGTGCGACCGTGGAATGCGTTTTCACACGCAATGAACTCGTGTTTTCCCGTATTGGCAATTGCCAGCTTGATTGCAGCCTCGTTTGCCTCGGTGCCGCTGTTGCTGAAGAAGCACTTTTCCATCCCTGATGCACCAACAAGCAGCTTTGCGAGCTTAATCTGATTTTCAGTGTGAAAAAGATTGCTTACCCCGGTGAGCACTGATTGCTCTGAAATGGATTTCAGGATAGCCGGATGTGCGTGGCCAAGCGGCACTGAGGCGATCCCGCCAACCATGTCGAGGTAGTTGCGCCCGTCAAAATCCTGCACCGTGCAGCCTTTTCCGGACTTAATGGCAACCGGATAACGGCGGTAGGTATTCATAATGAATTTTTTGTCGTCTTCAAATACGCTCATTTGCTCACCATAGTCTTAGGCAATTCTGATATAAGCGGAATAAGGCTGCCTGCCTTTGCCCGGTCAAGGTTGTACCAGAAAACAATCCATGAATCGCATTTCTCGATTCCGTCGCAGTTCTTGAAATACCAGGTATTGATAGGGTTAGATATCGAAGAGCGCCATATCAGGGAAGGGTAGCGCGACTTGGCCATGGACCACATTGCCTTACCCAGCCCGTTGCCCTGGGCGCTTTTTGCAATGGCAAATTTATCCAGATAGTCCACACCCTCTATGGATTTTATGACCATAACCGAAGTATAATCCTTGTCAACCATAACGCATTTGACTGGCATCTCAAAATACCCATCGACAAGCCGCTTACAAAAACTGTCCTCCAGGAGTTTTTTTATGCGTTCGGTATTGAGCCCGGAAAAGCTGTCCTGGATTATAAAATTGCCGCCATAGCGTATAAAAGTCCCTACGCCTTTTACAGTGAAAAGCTCCTGGAGGAGATTTTCAGCAGAGCATACCTCGACTACTGTTCCCGGAGAGCTCTCAAGAAGAGCCTTAATCTCCCTGACTTTCAGCAGCATGCCTTCAGTGATTACGTTTTTGCTTATCAGGTCAGGCAAGTCGAGCTGCACATCAATTGTGGAAATCACTTTTCCTGACTTATCCAGTACCCCTCCAGTCTCAGTAACAAGTATGAATTTTTTTGGCTCAATAGCGCGAACCAGCCATGAAGCCACAGTATCAGCATTGATATTGTAGACTGAGCCAGATCCGTAGCCAATGCATCCCAGAATTGGGATATAGCCTTCCTTGCAAAGCTCGCGCAATTTGTCAGTCTGAATGCCTTTTATCGTTCCAACGAACCCCAGATCAGCATCTGATGCCATCTTTTCCGCGTCTATAAGTTCCAAGGCAGTGGCGTTGATAGCATGCCCACCTTGCTTGTTGATTTCGATGGCCAACCTGCTGCTCAGGGAATTTATAGTCTTTGAGATTACCTTGATTGCTTCGCTGTTCGTAACGCGCAGGCCGGAAACTTTCTCATAGGATATGCCTTTCTTGGAAAGCTCTTTGTCTATCTGGCTTCCGCCGCCATGAACAACTATAGGCGTCAGGCCGAGCTTTGAAAGAAAAACCAAATCCTCAACAAGGTCCCCGAACTTTGATTCCAGAGTGCTTCCGCTTATTTTTATCACTGCGAATTTGTGAGGCGGTGTTCGCTGGAACATCTGAAGGTATATGTCAAGCTCCTTGTCAAGACCGAAGCTCCGCAGTATTTTCATTGTAAGCTCTTTCATGATAAACGCCTCGAGTCCAAGCACTCGCGCTAGGCAGACTTTAGGAAACTTGTATTTTATCGCATATTTAAAGCTTGTGATTTAAATGCCACATTCAGGTCATCTATTGTTACAAATGCAACATGAGATAGGCACGTATTGGTCTGCAACCAGGCCGCAGGCACCTGAAGATTAAAGGCAGATAAGCAATAATAAAAGGATTGTGCGTGAGAGCTTTTAATGCTTAAAAAGCTAAAAAAACACGAGAGTGCCTGGAGTGTCACGAATATCCTAATAATAGTCATTGTACTTTCATTTGCTATTTCTTTGGCATCCTACGATTATCGGGAAGCATTAAAGTTTTCCGCAGATGATTTAATCTCGCAACCTTACAGGCTAGTTACAGCAGTTCTCCTCCATATAAGCCTAGTCCACCTGTCCATGAACATGTATAGCCTCTTTATTTTTGGCAACATGCTCGAGGGGCTAACAAGCAGAAAAGAGCTCATGAAGCTTTTTATACTAGGGGCATTTGCAGGCTCACTCAGCCAGCTAGGAGTATTGGCATTAGGCCTTGATGCCAGTAGAACGGCAATTGGAGCTAGTGATGCAGTGTCAGCAATCTTCGGTGCCTGTATTTTTCTAGCGCTGAATGAAAATATTAAAGTGTTTTTCATAAAAATGAAAGTCAGGACAGCATTTCTGATTTTTGTTATCTATGAAGCTTTGGACATATTTGGCATTTACTCAGTATTGCCGAATATAGCGCATGCCGCCCATTGGGGGCCGCTAATCTTCGGCTATTTGTATGCATACGCCTTTCTTAAAGAGCATAAAATAGCTAAACCATCGACCGTAGCGCCACGCAGTTAATAAAAGGCTTCGTAGCAGAAATTATAAACGGTGCATACTAATGGCCCTCTGAGCCTCGAGCAATGAAGATGCGGTTGAACAGTATGCACCAAAAAAATTGCTAATCAGAGCACATGGCAGGAAGAGAATATGAAAAAACTGATCAATGGAGATAACCTGCCGTTCACCTGGATAAATTTTTTCTATTTCGTGGTTTATTCAGGACTCGGCCTCATTATCCCCCTGTACATGAAAGACAGGGGAATAGGCATTGAGAGCATAGGCCTGATACTTGCAATAGTGCCGTTCATACACATCGTGATAAGAACTTCGTTTTCGGTAATTGCAGATATTGTGGGAACCAGGCTGGCGTTTCTGGTACAGGGCATAAGCACAATGCTTGCAACAGCCATTTATGCAATTTCAGGAAACCCTTCTGGATTTGCAATGGGAAAGATATTTGAAGGCGCATCGCACGCAAGCTTTTGGGCAGTGGCGCGCACAGAAGGATATGCAAGATCAAAGGGAAACGAACAAAAATTTGCAATATATATGAATAGCCTCAGGAATTTCGGAGGGGTGGCTGGAAAAATTGCAGTAGGCGCTGCGATATTTTACATAGGATTCCAATACGCCCTGGTAGGCCTACTGGCATTGTCACTGACGATAGTTTGGGCAGCCCTCAAAATAGGCGACCATAGAAAAGAGCACGTTAATTTTAGCAGTATTCTGGGCAAATTATTTGAAAGAAGAGACAGGACATTCTGGAACGCAGCATTTGTACTAGGATTATCCGGAATGTTTGAATCTCCGGCATGGCTTTTCCTTTATCCACTATACCTAGCATCACTCGGGCTGGACTTATTCGGCATAGGCACCATACTCGCAGTTTACTCGATAGTGTACGGGCTGGCCATGATAGTCGCAGCAAAAAAGGGCTTTGGCAGCGGAAAGACAATGGCAGGGGCAATACTGCTAGGAGCACTTCCAATGACGATAATAGGCGCGGTAAGAGTAGACACCGTATTGATTACAGTGGCAGTAATGACGCTAATAGCAGTCGGAGACGGGCTTAGGAACAATCTTTTCGAGAACATAATAACGCACACCAGCCGCAAGGGCGATTCAGTTTCAACGAACATAGCGCTACTCCATATACCTTATAGGATAATGGAGGGCACCTCGCTTGCCCTTGCAGGTTTTACAGCAGCCGTATTCGGGTATGAGAGAGTGTTCCTTATTTTGGCCGTGGTGCTGGCAGTGTTTGCAATAAGCGCCTGGCTCTTCCTGAGGAATTTCAAAAGCTAGTTACATTTGCCGCATGTCCAGCATATTCACATTAAGCTGGATTTTATCCTGACAAGGCAGGCACAGCTCAGAATTAATCCTTATAACTCTTGGACCCTCGACTAAAACAACTTTTTCATGCATCACACAAGTAGGCGAAGAGCAGTGTTGTTTCCTGAATAGATGGCCTGCCTCGTGTTTTGCAATAGCTGCTATTGCCTTTAGCCTGGCGGCAGTGTCAGTGAGCTCAGCAAGACCTGAAACTGATAAAAACGCGCCAGTAAGAAAACTGCCGACACCATAAACCCGCCCAAGTGCCCCATTATCATTAGTTGAGAAAAGTTCAGTAGTAAGAAAACCAACTCCAAGAATAGATTTGCAAGGAGCCAGCAATTCAGCAATGCGATGAAAAGGTGCGCTAAAAGTAAGTGTTTGAGGAGCATCTGCTAGAACTGCCCCTTTTACGTAGCCGCCAAGCCTGACCCCCTTAAGAGCAGATTTGCTAACAGAAGAAGCATCAACCAGAACGCCAAAACGCTCCAGCGCACGGATACCGCTAAGTGCAGCCTCAGTGTCCCTTGGATTGGACTTAGGGCCATAAATAAGCCTGACTCGTGCCCTTGCAATGATTATATTATGTTAGAAAGAGTATTTAAATGGTAGTATTTGCGGTAATAAAAAAGTAAATCGCTCCCGCCGGGATCCGCACAAACATTTAGCGACCATGTTTTGGTCAAGCTTTTTCTAAAAGCTTGATTTGAACCCGGGTATTCAGAGAACTCCGAACTTTTGGGAACAAGCATGTCCGAGAATTCGGACATGATGCCCATTGTTCGAATTTCTTCGAACAATCAGGAAGTTTGATCAAAACGTTCTTTCCATATTGAAAAGCGCGTTTTTGTGCACTTTTTCCCAAAAAGTGCTGAGAGTCTGACATCCTTGACCGGAATATCCGAACTTTTTGGAAAGTAGGTTTTTGATGAACCTTTGACACGATATTTCGTGTCAAAATTTGACAAAATCTTTGTAATTTTGTCAAACCTTTTTCCCAAAAAGTTTCCTAGATTACAGGAGCTCAAACAAAAATTGAATGAAACGATTTTTAAAATAGCTAGAACTTCCTTACTTCCTCGATTGCCTTTATGACTTTACCTGCATCAGGCAGGAAATAATCCTCAAGCCTCGCCAATGGAGTCGTAACGTCATAACCGGTAACACGCTTTACAGGAGCCTGCAAATCGAGCAAGGCATGTTCATTTATCCGTGCAATAATCTCAGCACCAACACCCAGCGTGCGGGGGGCTTCATGAAGCACGATGCATCTGCCGGTCTTTTTGACAGACTGGATAACGGTTGCAGTGTCAAGAGGCGAGATAGACCGCAAATCGATTACTTCGACTTCAGTATTTGCAGAAACCTGGTCAGCGGCGTCCATTGCAACGCGCACCATCCCGCCATAGGTTACGATAGTAACGTCTTTGCCCTCACGCACCACGTTTGCCTTGCCCAGCGGCACAGTATAGCGTTCGTCAGGAACTTCCTGCTTGAATGCGCGGTAGAGCCTTTTTGGCTCGAAGAATACCACAGGGTCATCTGATTCGATAGAAGCGGCAAGAAGACCTTTTGCATCATACGGATTAGAGGGTATTACAACCTGCAAGC
>CAZBWC010000008.1:0-2246 GCA_964495395.1 Microcaldota archaeon | reverse complement strand
TGTGGGCATAAATCGTTTCAGGAGCCTCGCTATGGTGCTCCAAGGCACTGACACCACCGCCATATGGCGAGCGCACCACAATTGGGCATTTCAATGTGCCTCGGGTGCGATTCCTTATCCTCGCAGCATGAGAAACCAGATGGTCATATCCAGGAAGCATGAAACCTTCGAACTGTATCTCTGCAACAGGCCTGAGGCCGTACATTGCCATGCCGATAGATGAACCAACAATGCCTATTTCAGTAAGCGGAGTATCGATAACGCGCTTCTCCCCGAATTTCTGTTGCAAGCCTTGCGTCACCCTGAAAACGCCGCCTTCAAAGCCAACGTCCTCGCCAAGAACCACCACATTAGGGTCGCGCTCCATTTCCTGCATCAATGCAGCATTAATAGCCTGAACAAGATTCATTTTTGACATATAATCACGCTTGAGGTTTGCCTTTCAGATATTCCAGGAGCTCATCCATCTGCTCTTGCAGATTAGGGGTAATCGAAGAATAATTATACTGGAACATGTCCTTCGGGTCCTGCTGGACGATTTCCTTTTCAGCAGCATCCACTGCTTTCTCAATCTCTTCCTTGATTTTTGTTTTTGCCTTTTCCTCGAGTTCAGGGGACCAGTAGCCCTTTGAGGTAAGATAAGCCTGGAAACGCTTTATAGGGTCGCGCTCCTGCCAGAATTTTACTTCAGAATCATCACGATAAACTTTCGGGTCGTCAGAGGTGCTATGGGGACCGATACGATAGGTTAATGCCTCTATGAGCGTTGGCCCGTCGCCTCTGCGCGCCTTTTCAATTGCCTGTTTAGCAACGTGATAGACCCCGAGGATATCGTTGCCGTCGACTTGCACTCCCTCGAACCCGTATGCCAGCGCTTTTTGCGCAATGGTTTTTGAGGCAGTTTGCTTCGTCCGTGGAACGCTTATTGCCCATTGGTTGTTCTGGCAGAAAAGCACCAGGGGAAGCTTGAATGTGCCTGCGAAATTCATCGAAGCATGGAAATCGCCTTCACTTGTGCCCCCATCGCCGAGATAGGCGAGTGCTGTAATAGGATCACCTTTTATCTTGGCCGCCCATGCAACACCAGCAGCATGCATTGTCTGGGTAGCAATTGGAATCGTCACAGTGTAGTTTTTATGTTCGGCAACATGTTGCATGCCTTTTTCAGAGCCCATCCAGTAGAGCAACAGGTCTTTCATTGTAGTGCCGCGGTATAAATAAGCGGGCTGCTCGCGGAAACTAGGGAACATCCAGTCATTAGGCTGCAGTGCGGCACAACTGCCAATCTGGGCAGCTTCCTGTCCAACTGTCGGTATGTAAGTATACGTTCTGCCCTGACGCTGCAGATTAGTGCATTTTTCGTCAAATGCACGTGCCAGAAGCATGTTGATGTACATTTTCAGCAGCAGTTCCTGTGGCAGGTGCGGATCCAGCTTTGGATCGACTTTGCCATCTTTGTCAAGAACCTGGATATGGCTGACTTTCCCTTCAAAAACTTCGGTAATAGGCATGGAATCTCTAGTCTATTCGAGCAGAAGATTTTAAAACGTTTAATTAGCGTGATGGGGCAGATGACGAAGATTTTTATATCCCTAGTTCAGTAACTAGTTCTTGAAGCAGATCCAACCTGGCTGGAGACCCTGTTAACACAAGCCGACCTTCAGTCTCCCGAACGCTGTTGACAGGGCTGTTTTCAGAATTAAAATGCAACGACTGAGATTCCACCATAAACCCGAGCAGGCGCGAAGTAGGCTGATTGACAAGGATAAGGTCAGTTTCATCGCTTCCGCAAAAGCGAACAACAGGACCGACCCAGCTATCAGCCCGCCATAAACTTCTTTTAGTATGCACATTTGGCTCAGCGCCAACAACCGGAATCCTGTGTAAATCTTCAATAGCATAACAGCCACAGCATGTAGGAAAATCCCTGATCAGTTCGATATTAGTAGTTGCAATAAACAGTACGTCACTACGAAGGTCTAAAGCATAATCAGGATGCTCAGAAACAAGAAGACCATTTATTACATCCAAATACTGCTCAGGAACCGGGAATGCCCATTTTATCCCATATTCATCAGAACGCATAACGTAGAAGCAATTGTTTATTCGAACGGCTTCCTCCCTAAATGGCCTGCCAGGCTGTACGTAGGCAACCATGGTACCAGTAGCCAGCTTAGACCCGGAACCGAGAGGTCTATGGTCAGAATGAAAAAAAGCGTCCAGTTTAGCATTGGAGGCAACAACAC
>CAZBWC010000007.1:16747-18466 GCA_964495395.1 Microcaldota archaeon | reverse complement strand
AGAAGAACGGTTTTATTGGGTTTCCTAGCTGTTGCATGTATTGGTGCATGTGGTTCTGAACCTATCCCGATTGGTGCTGAAGCAACTACTCCTAAAGAAGCCCAGAATGAAGCTTTAGCTATTGGGAAAGTACGCTTTTTACAGGAGAAAAAGGAGTTGGTCGGATCCGTCTTTTATAATGTATGTGAGTCTGGACGTTCTAGAGCCCAATGCTATGATGGGTTCCTTGGCAAGGATGTACCTGATTTATCAAGACCTTTTCTTGAAGCAGTCTACCCCTATTGGATAGGTACTAACCTACCTAAAAAAATAGATATCCTAGTTATTGCAGACTATGTTTATGATGGTAAAGGTGATATTGAACAAATATCAAAAAAGTTTGGCGTGTCTATTGAAACTCTAAAAAAATCCAGGGAAAAGATAAAACAAGCTAAAAGTGAAATCGGTACATTCGAAAATATTAAGGCATATTCAAAAATGGTCTTTTATCTTGCTGTTCTTTTTGTATGTGCAATCATATTGTCATCTTTAATAGCACCTCCTGTAGCAGGATTTCTTATAGCTGTTGTTGCGATTCCGGTTTCTGTTTGTCTATTTGCTTTTGCAGCTGCAGTAAACAAGCTATTTGGGATAACCGGAAAACCTAAAGATAAAACTGAAGATGGAAATGATGAGGAAGCTAAGTCTTAATTTTTACTTTGCTAATTCTTCAGCCCTGAAAAGCCTCTCGCAATAGAAACATCTGTAAAGCTCGTCATGCCTTTGGAATTTTCTTTCCGCACTTTCTACATTGCTTATACAATTCGGATTTGGGCATATGCCTATGCCCTGAAGCGAATCTGGCAGTTCGACCTGGTATTTTTTGGATACCTTACTGCCCTTTATTATATTGATGCTTGACTTTGGCGATACCAAGGCCACGAGATTCGCAAGTTCGCCTTCAATAAATTTGTCAGCTATCTTGACAATGTCCTTTTTGCCCATGGTTTTGCTGTTGACGTTCATGACCAGTGCAACCCTGCCTTCGTAGCCTTCTATTATGCCCAGCAGCTCAAGAACGCGTTTGCCTTTTCCTGCCTGTATGTGGTCTATGACAGTTCCGTTTTCAATTGGTTCGACTTTCAGCATGCATATCATACTCCTGAGATTCATCTGTTAAGCAGATAATCTATTATACCCATCCTTACCGGGACGCCATTTTTTGCCTGCATGAAATACTTGGCATAAGGGGTTTTGTCTATTGCAATGTCTATTTCCCCTATGCGCGGTAGCGGGTGCAGTATTGCCATGTCCTCTTTAACACCTTCGAGGCTTTCAGCAGTTATCCTGAATTTGTCCTTTATCCTCTTTGCCTCATAAGGGTCGGCAAAGCGCTCCTCCTGTATCCTGCATACGTAAACTATGTCAGCGTCTTTCAGTTCCAGTTCCTGTGTTGCGCTCATGCTTATGTCGAATTTCTTTTTTGTTTCCTGCATTGTTTCCTTGTCAAGCTCAAGCCCTTTCGGGGCAATAAGTTTCACAGTTGCACCAAACATGCCTAATGCGTAAATCAGCGAGTGCATTGCGCGCGCATGCTTCAGGTCGCCTACCAGTGCGACATTCAGGCCACTAATTTTTCCCTTGAGCTTCTTGATAGTGTAAAGGTCAAGTAAAGTCTGCGTAGGGTGCTGGTTGCCTCCGTCTCCGGCGTTTATCACTATGGCGTCTGCAACTTCTGCT
>CAZBWC010000007.1:6947-16737 GCA_964495395.1 Microcaldota archaeon | reverse complement strand
ATCATTCTTATCGTGGCAGTGAAGCTTTCGCCTTTCTTGAGCGAGCTGCCTTCATAAGAAAAGTTGAGGATTTTCATTCCAAGCCGCAGTGATGCTGACTGGAAGCTCAGCCTTGTTCTTGTTGATGCTTCAAAAAAAGCGGTTGCCAGTATTTTCTCAGAATGCTTTCCCGGTTTCACGCGGTCGGCATTATCCAAAATCTCTTCTACCTGTTTTTTAGTAAGGTCTCTGATTGAAATCAGGTCCATCTCTACACCGTATTATATTGCTGCTCACTATTTTTATTACTTTACCTGCTAGTCTCAATTATGGCTATAGTTGTTATCGAAGGCATCGACGGCTCAGGAAAGGACACCCAGCTTGAGCTGCTGCGAGGCATAAAGCCATTTGCCTATTTCAAATACCCTACTCCTGGGAACAAGAAGATACGCGCTTATCTTGAAAAGAAAGAAGAAATCGGAGCAAGTGATTTGGTAAATTTGTTTCTTGATGACATTGCTTCTGAGCAGGGCAAGGTAGCTGCAGCCTCGGCAAAAGGCCTTGTGATTCTTGACAGATATGTTTTTTCGACTATTGCTTATGAAGCACATTTAGTGCCTTATGATGAAATAAAGCAGCGTGTGCTTGCGCGTGGTTTTATCAAGCCTGACAAGGTGCTGCTGCTTGACCTGGATTCTAGCACGTCGCAGCAGCGCAAAAGCAGGCAGAAAAAGCTTGATCGCTACGAAGAAAACGCATCTTATCTAGAAGGTGTCAGGCAAAATTTCCTAAGGCTTTACGAAGAGCGTTTTTTTGCTGGTAAGTGGGTAAAAATTGATGCCACAAAAAGCATTGAGGATGTGCACAAGGCGATACTGGGTCAGCTACTTTGACTCCATAAAAGCACAAGTGGCTTAACATTTAACACCTTAATTTATCCAGCGGCGACTGTCGCAGCGTGGGCAAGGCACCAATCTGCGACCTTCTGGAATACAACGGAGACGCCACGAATTTCCTGGGTGCGCGGGAAATATATGCGTGCTTACCAAAGCTTCTGGGTTTTTAAAAAGTTGGATTCCTCAACTATTAATCTGATTTTCTTCTCTTAGCATTGCTGCAAAGAGGGAGGGTCAGATAATACGATAAATGGGGAGGGACACTTTCCTCCGCGTTTCCGTTGCTCCGTTCATCTAGTAAACTTTTTAGCAAAAAGTTTAATCAAAAACCGACTTGCTAAAAGGTTTGGCTATTCCGGTCAAGGATGCTGGACTTTCAGAAACTTTTGGGAAAAAGTTTAATCAAAACCCATTCTCCAAAGGTTCAAAGAAATCCAGCAACCCGGGTAAACTTTTTGGGAAAAAGTTTAATCAAAAACGTGTTCGTTATTCCCAACTGGTTCCGGAATCAAATCCCGGACGGAGCATTTTATTTTTTTTAATAAGAAATTCAAAATTTGACATAGCGTAATCTGCCCACGCATTTATATTCCTCTGCATGAATAACTCTTTTTGCTGTGCCAACAGCGCCATGAAAAACTCCACGAGATGAAACCATGTTCGATAAACTTGACAAGCGCTGGCTGGCATTCATAGTGCTCTGCTTTGGCACTTTAATGATTGTTCTGGATACTACCATTGTCAATGTGGCCTTGCCCTCAATCAAATCTGATCTGGGATTTACTGACACCTCTTTAGCATGGGTGGTGAATGCCTATCTCCTTACCTTTGGCGGATTCCTATTGCTGGGTGGCCGGCTGGGAGACCTCTACGGCTGCCGCAGGCTTTTCATAGGCGGAATAACCCTGTTCACTTTTGCATCACTAGCATGTGGCCTTGTCACTTCCCAGGAACTTCTGATAATTGCACGCGGGCTTCAGGGTATGGGTGGTGCCGTGGTATCTGCAGTGGGCTTCTCTCTTGTCATGAACATGTTTCTTGAACCGTCTGAGCGTACCAATGCCATGGGTATCTTTGGATTCATAGCTGCAGGCGGCGGAAGCATAGGCGTTTTGCTTGGCGGATTTCTGACCACCATATTCGATTGGCACTCTATCTTCCTGGTCAATATCCCCATAGGGATAATAGTTGTTATTTTTTCATTCAAGCTTTTACCGTCAGGCAAGGCGGAAGCGCGCCCGCATCTTGACGTTGCCGGAGCATTGACAATCACAGCGTCAATCATGCTGGCTGTCTATGCAATTGTAAACGGAAACCAGCTGGGCTGGGCTTCAACGTCAGTGCTAGGCTTACTGGCAGCAGCTTTGGCATTTCTTATCGCTTTCATATACGTGGAATCAAAGGCGCGCCATCCACTGGTGCCTCTTAAGCTATTCAAGCTTCGCAATCTGACTGCTGCTAATTTAATAGGCGTTCTCTGGGCTGCAGGCATGTTTGCCTGGTTTTTCATTTCCGCACTTTATCTCCAGTTAGTTCTTCACTATAGTCCTATGCAGGTTGGCCTTTCGTTCCTTCCTGCCAATCTGCTCATGGCACTGCTATCAGTAGGCGTTTCTGCCAAACTGGTAATGCGCTTTGGAGTTCGTGCTCCGCTGGCAGCCGGGCTTGTGCTTGCAGCTCTTGGCCTTCTGTTGCTGGCCCGCGCTCCCCTGGACGGAAACTTTATGACAGACGTTCTGCCGAGCATGCTGTTGCTCGGGCTTGGTGCAGGCATAGTTTTCAACCCTCTCCTGCTTGCTGCCATGAGCGATGTTGTGCCAAGCGAATCGGGTCTTGCTTCGGGAGTGGTAAATACCTCATTCATGATGGGTGGTGCACTGGGCCTTGCGCTGTTGGCGAGTCTGGCAGCTTCTACTACCAATAGCTTGTTTTCCTCAGGTGCAACAGAGCTAAATGCCCTTAATGAAGGCTATCATGCTGCATTCCTTGCAGGTTCACTTTTTGTCAGCATTGGCGCAGTGCTTTGCCTGCTGTTTATCCGTAAGACACTTTTGGCTCCCAGGGATGCAGTGCACGTCTGATTATTCCTGTTCCTATGCTGCTCTGGCACAGCTCTGTTTGGATGGTGCATTTTTACATGCGCCTGTTCTTCTGTGCATTCCCAACTGCAAGTGCAACTCTTTTTTTCCGTGTTTCCGGCAGCTTTGCATGCAGTATCCACCTGTAAATCATCTTCTTTGCCGAAGGCGGGAATTTTTCAAAATTGTTTTTCGCGATTTTGTTTTTTTCCAACGCAGTTTCCAGCTCTTCAGGCATGTCCGGGTTTTTAGGTATGCCGTGGTCGTGTGTTTTTCTCTGCAGCCCGAGCTTGTAATACGTCATACCTTCAGGTGACATCTTTCCATCGGCTATCAGTTTTTTTGCATATGCCAGCGTGTTCTCGCTCCACCTGCTGTTTCTATTGCGCTTGCAAAAATTTCTCGCATAAGTGCTCTCGTCAATCCTTTTTATCGTAGTATCAATCCAGCCGAAGCAGATTGCCTCTTCCAGCAACTGCCTATGTGTAGGTGCCGGCTTGCCAGTGTGCCTCTTGTAAAGTATTATGCAGACCTTTTGCTCGGCTGCATTCTGTTCAAGCCAATTCCTGAAGTCTTCCCTGGTGAAGGCGGTTATTGTTTTGGGCATATCTATATCTCCTATAATAACTATTTTCACTCTGCTAACGCATTTAAAATGCCCCATGTGAAAATTAGCCATGGACTACTACCAGGCAATCATATTAGGTATAATCCAAGGAATAACTGAATGGCTCCCAGTCAGCTCAAAGGCGGTTGTCGCACTTGCTGGCAGGTACCTATTCGGGATGGAACTGCAGCAGGCACTCAGCACAGCAATAGTCCTGCACCTGGGCACATTAATCGCAGCTGTTGCCTATTTCAGAAAAGAGCTGATTCAGGAATTTACCTATTTATTTCAGAAAGGGAGAAAGCACGACCTGCTAATTTTTCTGGCTGTTTCCACTGTAATGACTGGTCTCATCGGCCTGCCATTGTTTTTCTTTGCCCTGAGCGCTGAAATCCCTGAATGGATTTTCACTGTTTTTATCGGAATATTCCTTATCTTTATTGCTACGCTTCATAAAAACAGGAAAACGACAGGCGAAACAAAAGAGCTTACTGTAAAAAACGCAATGACGGTAGGGGTTGCTCAGGGAATTGCTGGCCTTCCTGGAATGAGCCGGTCTGGCATGACTCTGGCTGCATTTTTGGGCTTGAACTATTCTTTGGAAGATGCATTCAGATTGAGCTTTCTCATGAGCATTCCAGCAGTTGCAGGTGCTGAGATCGCAGTATACCTGCTCAAAGCAGATGTTCCGATAACCGCGCCAATGCTCACAGGCATCGCAGCAGCAGCAATTACCGGCATTCTCACTATCAAAACACTATTGGCTATAGCTGCGGGAAAAGATTTTTACAAAATAACGTTTGCATTAGGCGCATTTATACTCGTGCTCGGCATTTTTTTAATCGGGCAGGCTTAAGATGGTAACTTTGCAAAATTTTTTGTCCGCACCTGCCAAACCTTTATAAATATTGTCTTATCCTAATCGCTATGAAATCTATTTTTGTTTTGATTCTGGTTGCATTGTTGTTTTTTGCAGGCATAGTAAGTGCGCCTATGAACGTGTTTATCCCGAACCATCTTTCCCCTGGCGGGACTCTGGTTTTGAGCGGCAATGTTACTAATTCATCTGGTTCAGGCGTAAGCAACGTTAATGTTTCAGTTTCAGGTGCAGGGCTTACTGTCTCAAACACTACGGATGAAAACGGCACTATATATATGAGTGGCACAGTTACCTCCACAAACGGCATGTATACACTATCTATTTCCTCAAATTACACTTCTGAAACAAAACCTATCCCAATTTTCATTACTCCTGTTGCAAACACTACATTTACCTATGTAAATGATCCGCCTTATTCTGCAGGGGGTTCTATTTTGCTTAACCTCACGCTCATTAATAGTTCTGGTAGTGCTGTAGTCGGCTATAAGCCTGAAGTGCGGGTGTTCAGCGATGGAGGCATAAACGTCAATTCCGCTTCCACAGTGTGGAACATAACAAACCTCTCAAACGAAACCTCTGCTTCCGGCATAATCGCCTACAACCTGAGCATCCCATCCTCTGCGAGCGGCCCTTATATGGTTTTTGTCGATGGTGTGAGCTTCTCGGTTTTCAATGTTTTCTCTGACTACAAGCTGATTCCTGGCTCGTATGATAATACTACAGGCACTGCTTCAAGCTCGTTCTACATCTCATCTGGTATAACACTGAAAGTTGTTGCACGCGATTCCTCAAACGATGCTGTAAGTAACGCCACAATAACCGGGAAAATAATCGACCCGTCTGGTGACGTTACTACGTTTACGATGAGTGAAACTTCCACAGAAGGTGTTTACGAATACAACCTTTCCAATACCTCTGAATCAGGGACTTATGTTGGCGAATTTTCCGGTGAAATTGAAGGCTCGAATGTCCAATCCAGTATAAGCTTTACCGTTGGCGGATACGATGCTGAGCTTGTTCCAGCCACTGATGAAGACTTCTTCTTCGAAATGGGTGGTAAAAGCGGTTTCAAGCCAGGTCAGCAGGCAAAATACCTATTCATGTTCGGAAACAGGAGCTCGAAGGAGCTGTTTGCAGTTTCTGCTAACGGTGCAGGCGGCACTGTAAACTGTTCTGCAATACAGCTGGTCAATTTCGTAGCCTCCAACGGCACTTCATATAACTCATCAGTTGCCTCTACATTCGGGAATGGCGTCGGCACGCTATTCGGAGAGAGCGTATGCTACGTGAATTTTACTGCACCTAGCTCATCGAGCAATTATCGATTTACTGCAAAAATAAGCCTTAACGGCACTTCATCTGAGGCTACGACCATCGTGCCTATAAGCCGTTATTCACTTGTCGTTACGCCTCTGGCAAACGTTGAAGGCGAAGTTCAGGACAAGTTCTCACAGATGTTCGAGCCTGGAAGCAATGTCACCTTCCAGATACGTGCATATGATATGAACGGTAGCGAGATTTCAGGCTCAGGCATTAATCTTGTAAGCGCACAAAGCATGTTCCACCTGCCTTCAGGTACGACATTGCAGAATGGCTCTGGTTTCACAATAGTTTCACAGAGCGATTCTACTGATCGCGTTGTTGTTACGCTGCCTACTGCGTACACTGATGCGTTCCTGCTTAAGGTTTCAGCTAACATTTCAAATGAAAACGTTACTGGGGAAGCATTCTTCTTCTCTAAGTATATAGTCGGTTTCCTTGGCCTGATGACAGAAGGCTTCTTTGGCGGCGGGCCTGGTTCAAGCGCAACGAATTTCGGTTTCAACGGTCTTTATTGCAGCGGCAACCACACCTTTTCCGGAAACCTGATGCTTGCAGGCACTTCAGAGCAGGCAAGCGGGATAAGTATTTATTCCGACCTTATAGAGCTTAGGAACGAGCTTAATGGCAAGGACTATACAAACTGCATGACCTTTGCATCCAACTCTTCGGTTAACGGTTCAATAACCACAGTTGCACGCTTTAATTCAAGCTGCTCTCTTCCGGGAGGCAACTATTTCGGTTTTGTGAACGTTAGCTACACTGATCCTGCAACAAGCCAAATATCATACGATCAGATACCTACATTCTTTGACTGCAGTACGGTGGATGCTTTAACGAATATAAAGGGCGCAGGATCCTCTTCCCAGTCAGTAAGCGCGGGCGAGGCTTTGCAGGTTAATATCTCAGGCGCAAAACTGCTGTCAACCGGAAACGTGGTAAACGGTACTGTTGTTGTACACCACATGGAATCCTTTGGTGAGAGCTTTGGACCCCCTGAGTTCAAGACTCCGTCTGCTAACCTTACGTTTACACTGACAAATGGCAATGCGCTGTTCAACATTTCACCTTCGAATTTCTCCCTGTCTTCGTGGAGAAAGGGGCAGGGATTTGTTGAATTTACATTTACTGTGTGCAGCGCGAGTGGCAGCTGCGACAGCGAGCGCTCGGGTGTTATGATACAGTCAAGTTCAGGGCTACGCGTGTGGCCTCTTCAATGGCCCTCAACGCAGTTTGTGCCAAACACCGCGCTTGTATTGGACATGGCCGTGACTTCAAACGTGAGCTCTGCATCAGCTGGCGCTGATAATACCCAGAACATTACTGCTTTCTTCAAGTCCTACGGTGTCTGGAGCTCAGTTGCTGCAATAGTCAACAGCACCAAAATCTCTGATGGCTGGAATTCTTCAGCAGATTCAGGCTATGAGAGATGGCAGGTTAACATTACTATTCCCTCAACTCTCCAGTTTGGTGGTTCGGACCTTGAATTAAAAATAACCAACTATGCTGGTGAAACGGTGTCAATGCATTTTGGGGGCAGCATACAGGGGGCCTCTGTTGGAATAAGTGAGGCAGAACTCAGGCTAGACGATCTGCTTATTGAGAATTTCGATAATGCCACACTGCTTGCAGCAGGGTGGAACATGACCTGGATAGCCCAGAATTTCAGCTGGGGCAGCTATTCTCCAGCCAGTGAGGTTTGCATTGCGAATAACGTTACGGCAATTAGCTGGGGTTCAGGTGGCCAAAGCTCGGCACTCGCAAGTTCTGAGCTTAAGACGCTTGTTGTCGATTCCAATAACGATGGCATATATGATAACCTGCTACTTAGAAACAGCTCATTGTCAGCAGACAACGCAACTAACAGGAGTGCATTCTTCCAGATCAATTCTAGTTCAAGGAAACTTAATGGTACGAACTATTACCTATGGCAGATATATGACTGTGACTTTGCGAAGCTAGTGCCTTCGAATGCCTCTTCGTCATCTCTATTTAACTGGCTTGGGCAATACGGTGTTAACAGCAACATGTCAGTGCCTCTTATTATAACGCGGGGTACAAGTGGTGTTAGCGGCGTGACAATGAACATAACCAAGATATACCTGGAATCTGACCAGGGTTTTGGTGTCACATCCCAGCTTTCACCTTCAAACTGGACCTTTACCACTGCTACGACCAATAGTGATGGCATAGTATTCCTTACAGGCAACATCTCCAGTCCTGGCAGGTATAAGCTGGTCTGGTCTGTCAACGGCTCGCTTAACGATACTGCGACATTCGAGTCGATGCTGCACATAGAAGTGCGTGCATTCCAGGTTATGTCTGATGGTATTTATACTACGGGCAACTACACCGTGAACCTCACAAATACTTCGCAGAGCGGGTGGGATATGTTTGGCTCAAATGCGTCTATCTTTAATGGCACAAGCTCCAATTTCCTCAATCTTGGAGTGCCATTCAGGATTGCTCTAAATGCGACAAACAATGCAACGAAGCTGCAATACAGCTCTGATGGCGGTTCAACATGGACCAACAACAGCTTCAATGATGAAACATTCCTGAATAGCAGTGAATTTGAATTCACTGGTGCCCTTAGCGGAAAGTTCTTGAGGGTATCATCCTTTAACAATGCTGGCAGTACAAAGCAGGTAACGTTCTACCAGTCCCAGCCGATGCGCTTCATGTTCCAGCCTACTTCGGCTACTGAACAGGCGACCGTGGCAATATGCGTAAGGAATTTCGATATACCTGCTCCGCTCAGCCTTTCGGGTGCCAATATAAGCAGCATTACATTCAGGCAATGGTCATCAGAAGGTTCAGGTGGTCCAACTGATACTGTATTAACTTTCTATAATCCGATAACTGGAAACAGTGCTGTTGGTGCGGGTGTACTTACAGGGCCTTCAGGTTGTGCTTACATCAAAGCAGATGCGCCTACCAGTTGGACTGGTAAGCAAGGTGAAATAAGGGCGAATGTCAGCTATGGCGGGCTTACTGAAAACGTCCATGTCTTAGAAGTCTTTGGTGGTTTCCAATAAGGGGTTGATTTGAAAATGAAAACTTTATTTTTGGCGTTGTTAGTTTTGGCATCATTGGGCTTTGCAGCATGCTCGGTCAGCAGTGTCAGTGCTTCATCTGTTTCCACTGCCACTACCGGGTCAAGCGTTTCAGTGACCTCGAGCTATTCTGGTACTGATTGTACCAGCGAGACCCTGTATCTGGATTACGATGCTGGCATTACTGTGGTTGATCCTGCATCAGCTTCGTATAGCGGTGTAGCATCTGGGACCTCCAAGACATTTACGATAACCTCCTCAAACAGTGGCACCTATTCATATAATGGCCGGGTGAGCAGCAGCTCAAGCACACCTGCTAACATTGAATTTGTCGATCCAAGCGTTGTTACGGTGGCAGTAAGCCCCTCATCAACCACTTCAGCAGCAGGCTCATCATTCACAATGACTGTTACGCTTTCAAATACCCGTGCCGATACTGCAGTAAGTACTTCGTATTCATTAAGCTATTCCGGAACGTATTTCTCACTAAGCGGTGATTCTACTTCTGGTACGGTTTCGATTCCTGCATCCTCTTCAACTCAGCTCACCTATACTGTGACCATGGCTGCATGCACTAACACTGCGCGCACGATAACAGTTACGGTCGGTGATGAATCCAGTGCAGGAACGGTTTCAGTAACCGCGCCATGCCCCTCATCATCTTCAAGCTCAACCTCTTCTACTGCCTCAAACACGGGCAGCTCTGGCGGTGGCGTTTCAGTAGGGATATCTGAGCCTGAATCTGCTGAAGATGAAACTGCTGCAGCTGAGCAGCCTTCTGCTGATACTGCTTCAGGGTCTTCATCTGCGGCTGCAGGGCCTACTTTAGCAATGCCTGCAGAGATCACTGTACAGGAGGAATTCCAGATGGTTCTTAAGGATGAAAACGGCAATCCGCTTGCAGATGAGCAGGTCAAAATAACCTCTCCGTCTGGTGTGACAACGGTAAAATACACTAATGCGGATGGTGTAGT